>NZ_CP022390.1:3719991-3721541 GCF_003076515.1 Alcaligenes aquatilis
TGCCCGACCTGGACCGAAGAGCAGTTGCAATTGCGTGCCCAGTGGCTGCACACCTGCCACGAGCCTGCGATTCTGGCCAGCTTTGAAGGTTTCCACACCGACGATATCCACGTCGACTTCCCGCATTTGAAAGTACCTGCCTTGCTGATGGCCGCCGAGCGTGGCGATGTGGTGCGTGATGAGGATGTGGCCGAGATTCAGCAACTGGCCTCTGGCGTGCAGCACGTTCGTGTGCCGAACGCCGGTCACATGATTCCTTGGGACAACGAAGCCGGCTTTTACGAAGCCTTCGGTGACTTTCTGGGCCAGCGCTTGGTGTGATGTTAAAGGGCCGCTACGGTGGCCCGTCGTGATGCAGAGGTTCCGCGTCAGTGCCGGAACCTCTCACAAGGAGAGACAAAATGGCAGTGAGTGATTATCAACTTATCGAAGCATGGCAAGAGGTGTTACGTCTGTCCAAGCTGCAAGCGGGTCAAACCGTGACCTTGCTGACTAGCTCGACCACGCACCCCCAGACCATGCAGTGCGCGCAGATTGCCGCTCAGTCCATGGGCGCGATTGTCAATCGTCTGGACTTGTTGCCGGTCAATGCGGAAAAAGCCTTGAGCCGTGACTCGCTGGCGTACTTGGGAACGACCCCGCTGACGGGCAACGAAGCGGCGATCGCCGCCTTGAAGGCCAGCGATCTGGTTTTGGACCTGATGACCCTGTTGTTCTCGCCCGAGCAGATCGACATTCTGAAGTCGGGTACCAAGATTCTGCTGGCCGTGGAGCCACCCGAAATTCTGGTTCGTACCGTGCCAACGGAAGCAGATCGCGCACGCGTGACAGCGGCGGCCGCTTTGATCAAGGCCGCCAAGGAGATGAGCATTACCTCGCCTGCTGGTACTAATCTGCGTTGCCCACTGGGTGAATTCCCTGCGATTCGTGAATACGGTTTTGTGGATGAACCCGGTCGTTGGGACCACTGGCCTAGCGGCTTTGTGCTGACCTGGCCCAATGAGTTGGGCACCAACGGCACCATCGTGATCGACAAGGGCGACATTCTGTTGCCGCAGAAGAAATACTCGACTGAGCAGATTATTCTGACCGTGGAAAACGGCTACGCCACCAAGATTGAAGGTGGTATTGAAGCCGAACTGCTGGACGAATACATGAAGACCTTCAACGATCCCGAAGGTTATGCGATTTCGCATATCGGCTGGGGTCTGCAACCGCGTTGTCATTGGTCCACGCTGGGTCTGTATTCGCGTGAGAACACCATTGGTATGGATGCTCGTGCCTTCGAGGGTAACTTCCTGTTCTCCCTGGGGCCGAACAACGAGGCGGGCGGCAATCGCACGACGGCCTGCCACATTGATATTCCTTTGCGACATTGCACGGTCAGCCTGGATGGCCGCGCCGTCGTGCGTGATGGCAAAGTATTGGACGGAGGCGTTGGTGAGTACGAATGAGGGAGCGGTTTACGCTCAACAAGGGTTTGGGTCGACGCTGGAGCCTAAAGCTCCGTATGGCTTGTTGATTATTGATCTGGTGAATGGTTTTGCTGA
>NZ_CP022390.1:3721641-3838299 GCF_003076515.1 Alcaligenes aquatilis
ATTGGACGGAGGCGTTGGTGAGTACGAATGAGGGAGCGGTTTACGCTCAACAAGGGTTTGGGTCGACGCTGGAGCCTAAAGCTCCGTATGGCTTGTTGATTATTGATCTGGTGAATGGTTTTGCTGACCCGGCGGTGTTTGGTGGTGGCAATATCCCTGAAGCCATCGAGAACACGCAGACCTTGCTGGCAACGGCACGTGAACAGGGCTGGCCGGTGGCGCACACTCGTATCGTGTATGCGGACGATGGCGCTGATAACAACATCTTCAGCATCAAAGTCCCCGGCATGTTGGGTCTGACTGAAGACGCACACAACAGCCACATCGTGCCGGAGTTGGCTCCTGCACCCGGTGAATTTATTGTTCGCAAGAATGTGCCGTCGGCCTTCTTTGGTACGCCTTTGGCTGCGTGGCTGACCCAACGTGGTGTGCAAACACTGCTGGTCGCCGGTGCGGTTACCAGCGGTTGCGTACGTTCCAGCGTGGTTGATGCGATGCAACTGGGCTTCCGCCCCTTGGTGGTATCGGACTGCGTGGGTGACCGTGCAATTGGCCCGCATGAGGCCAACTTGTTCGACATGCGTCAGAAGTACGCCACCGTAGCGACGCGGGAAGAAGCGATGAAGTTGATTGGAGTGTAAGGCTTGGTGTTTTTAAGCCTTTGAGAAGAACGATGTGCTTCGTCATTTTTTAGCAGTTTGATTGACGGAGCCTGTGTCGTCCTTTTAGCAAGTCTGTGTCTACGGATTTGTGATCGAGTATCGGTGGTCTGCCGCTTGGGGGCAGGCTGTCGGACCTGCGCCCCTGGGAGCCGGATGGCTCTCGGGGGCTTTTTTTGGCTTTGCGTAGCAGTGGAAAGTTTTCTTGTAGGGCCCCTGTGTGGCTTGTCTTGGCGGGTCCCTTGCTCACGCCGTGCGTGGGTGCCCTTGTCAGTGCGCCGTTGCGGGCGGGCGGTGAACTCGGAGCGCGACTGCTCACCCGGACCGGCCGCAGGCGTGCTCCTTAAACAGCACACCTTTTGCATCCCGCCTCGTTACTCTGCCCGTGGCAAGAACCCTGACGCACCCGCCAAGCCGCATTAGTGAACGCGCAAATAGTGGTGGGGGAACGCTTTGTGCATGTGCATCAGCGCCTCCCACCGTTTCAAGCAACAGTCACGTTTCCTGGCAAGTGGCTATTCTTAAAACGCCCAGCGCAGATTCATCTGCCCTTGTAGCGACGAATATCCACCGCCGAACTGTGAGCTGATGCCGGTGCCAATCGACAGACGCTCACTGCGTTGCCAGGTCAGGCCTGCACGCAGACTCATCGTGTCGCGGGGCAGCACGCTATTGCGGGTGTTGAACGCCGTCTCCGTGGACGCAATGGCGAAACGGGCTGCTTGGGTCAGGTCGCGATCCAGCCATTCGTGATTCCAGCCCACGTCAACGTTCACGGCCAGCTTACTGCCATCAGTCAGGTCGCGATTCCATTGCGCCGTCAGCCCCAGGCTGGAGCGCAAGGCATCGACGCGCTTGCTGTCCAGGTGAAGGCGCGTGGCTGCATTACCCGATTCGTCGACTGATGGCCGGGACACCAAGGCATAGTTCATGTTGGCAAAGGGGCCTAGCGATAAGGAGGGGTTCAGCTCCCAAAGGTAGCCTGTGCCTGCGTCAATCGACAGATTGCGCCCCGTCCAGTCAGACGAGTGCGTGGCCTGATAGTCTCCAATGGCAATTTGCCTGCGCATATCGGCTTGTTCTAGCCCCAGTCGCAGCCCGCTGAATCCAAAAAGGCCTTCCCGTGCACCGGGGCGGTATTGCAGATGGGCAGCCAAGCCAAATGCGGTGGCTTTGCTCTTGCCGGAGTACGGGGCATCCGGTTTGACCGATAGATCTGAAATATCAAGCTGTGCTCCCACCGCGAAGTCGGGGGCCGACTCCAGGGCGCGCCCAGCTCCGACGATCAGGCCATAGCTGTTGGCATCGTAGCCAAGCATGGAACCTCGCGTGTTCTGATCGCCACTGGAACCGAACACCAAGGCGTAGCCCTGCCAGTCGGTGCCGGGCCGCAACATGCTTTGGCTCAGTCCTTGGCGCGCGGTTTGCATGATCGAACGCTCATGCATCAGAGAGGCGGCCATCGCCGCACTGTAGCCAGCCGGTGAAATCTGATCCAGGGCAGCGGGTATTTGTGAGCCGTCCTTGGCCGAGAAGTCGAGTTCCTGGAACAGGGTTTGCGCGGGTGCCGGTGCGGCGGCGGCCAGCTTGACCAAAGCCTTGCCGGCTTCTCGTTGGTTGTCGTCGCCGCCATATTGGCTATAGGCATTGTCGGCGCGGGTGGCAGACAAGCGGTAGCGTTCATTGCCTAAAGGGGCAGCGTCAAACTGCAAGGTAGGCGATACGGGGGCGATCTGGGTGGCGTTGAAGCTGCCGCTGTAGCTGGCGGCTTCTACAAATGAGCCTGTGTCGACGGACCAGGCGTTTTGATACCAGTCCGCCACGGGCGTCAGTTGCAGCGTTCCGGCCAAATCGGCATGACCACTGACGGCAAGTGCGTCGTGATCGCCTTTACCATCAAATTCGGCTAATAGGCGGCCCGTTGCTGTTTGTTGGAAGTCGCCATTTACCTGAATGCGCCCGACTGAGTTACCAGGCGTCAGGGTGCCGGCGTTAATCAGGGCCTGACCGCTGGCCAGATCGAAGCGGGCATTGCCGCCCAATGTCGCCGCTTCGTGGATGGCGGCACTGTGGACCTGCACGTTACCGTTCAGTTGTGTCGTACCGCCGTCAAATGACAGGGTCAGATTGTCTTTGCCTGTGATGTTCCCGGCGTAGCTCAAGTGAAAGTTGGTATCGGCTTGATCGATGCTGCGGCCCCTATGATCGGCAGCCTGCCCAAACGACAGCGTAGTCAGACGTAGCTGGTTCTGGTCGTCGCGTTGCGCATACTGCGAGATGATATCGCCTTCAATCTGGGTGCCCTGCATCAGGTTGATGCGCCCGACGTAGGCATTGTCAGAAATCAGGATGGCAGCTTCCTGGCCTGCGATCCGCCCGCTAATGTCGGCTTGTTTAACCAGGGGGCCGTTCAGCTCGGGGAGCAGGGCTTGATCGACGCCTTCAATACTGCGTATATAGGAACCACGACGCTCGGTATGGTTGCCCAGGGAGTTGGTGCCAAAGTCAAAACGCAGGCCGACACCTTGAGGGCCAGTAGCCTGGATGTCGCCGCGATGCACCAGCGTATGCCCACGGCCGTAGGCAAATTGAATACCTTGCCCGTTCAAGCCATCTGCGTAGATTCTGACGCCTGGGTCGATAACAAGCGTGTTGTTCTGACCATCGACCCGTATGCCTGCACCACCTGAGCCGGCTGCCAGCAGGTCAGCCGCTTGTCGGACCTGATTGTTGCTGCCGTAGATATGCAGGCCCAGACCCAGTGTGGATTGGTTGTATTGGCCTGGAAGGTACTGCGTGCCTTTGGCATTACGGGCAAAGAAGCCTTGGGTATTGACCAGCTCAAGGCCATCGCCGTAGATTGAGCGCCCAAAGAAGTTGGCCCGGTCAATGGTGTAGCCCAGATCTTGCAGTACTGCCAATTCAGCTTCCATGAAGCCTGAATAGTTGCGGTAGTTCTGGTGGCTCATGACGCTGTTTTGAAGCTCGATATGGCTCATGAAGTTGTTGTCTATGCCGCCACCTTCACCCAGCATCTTTACGGGCACACCACGCAGGCCACCAGCCAGCACTTGTTCGATGTGCGTTCCGGTCAGATAGCCCTTGTCCTGACGCACATCAAAAGCGTCGGGGTCGTAGGAGTTGTCGCAGCCATCGCACAGAATCTTCTGGCCAGCGCGTGCCGGTTTGCCATTGTCGTCTCTTAGCAGTTGGGTCCAGCTACTGAGTTGGCTTTCAAAGTAGGGTTGGGTCTCATCCAAACTGCCTCTGTCCTCCACGCTGCTTAAAATGCCCAGCCCATGGGCAATTTCGTGAACGGCTGTCAGCAGTACGCTGTCTTTTCCGCTAAGGGGAGTTTGTGTAAACGCCTGGTTTGCTGCGTAATCGTCTTGGCCCAGGCCAAAAAAGCCATGTCCACCAAAGGGCAGTGTGCCGGTTGCAGGCGACAGGCCGAACATGTTTTGCTGCATCTGCGTCAGTGCGCTTTGACCGCCATTGGCGGTGGGCGAGCCTCCGTAGGCATTGCCCGGGTCATTAATCGTGCCGATATTGACGATGGTCGCAGGGTTGTCGCCTTGGGGCTGCAATATTTCAGCCCAATAGCCCATGCCTTCAAGGAGCTGTTCTTTATAGGCTTGATGGCCCTCCCAGCTCCAGAATGACGTTTCGTCATTGTCGAATGAACCGTCGTTCATATCGAAAAACCGTGCGATAAACACGGTGCGCCCCGCTGCATTTGTAACGGTTCTGTCTTCCAGGGCATGAGCTGCCAGGGGCGCAATAGCAAGCGCCAGGGCGGTATACAGTTTTGTTAGTTTCATTGTTGAGCAGGTGTTGAATGCGCGAGATATTGTTTGCACTGAATGGCCCCTGAGGTAGAGGAAACAGTTTGATTAGCGTGGGGCGTTCATTGTTGCTGCATCGGGGCTGGCGGATGAAAGGGATTCCTTCGGCCTGCGTCGGGAAAATATAACAGATGGTGTCAAATAGATATTGTTGGTTTTAAACCTTTGGCCCTCCTTTTTAAACGCGGGGTATCTGCTTTTTTCGAATTTCGAATTTTTGGCTTAGGGGTGAGGTAAGGGAGCGTTTTTTGGGACGGCGTGCTTTTGGGCGTGCCGTTTGCGCTTTGCATGGTGGCGGTGGATGGTTTTCTTGTGCGGCCCGGGTTCGGCTTGTCTTGGCGGGTCCCTTGCCCACGCTGTCCGCGGCAAGAGCCCTGACTCGCCCGCCAAGCTGTACCCGGTTCCACAAGAAAACAAGCAACACGGTTTAAAGCCCAAACGGCACTGCAGAGGGGAGTCAAAGGTGGAGCCTAAGATCGGATGGTTGGAGAAAGTAAGGGAGGGGGAGGGTAAAAAGCCATTGTGAGCCGTTCAGTCGGCCTGCTGGGGTGTAGGGGCGGATCAGAGTACTTGCCGCGGTCAGGAGATAGCGTAGGGGTGTAAGCATCCTGCTGTTTGAGCGGGGCGCTTGTGGTTCGTCCGGGGGACGAACCACCCCGCGAGTTCAGGATGCGCCCGTAGCTATCTCCTGATAAGGGCACCGGTGCGTAGCACCGGCAAGTGCTCAGCCCCGACACCCCAGCAGGCCGACTGAATGGCGTCTTTACAGAGACTTCTTTGATCCACTCATCATGGCTCTTTAACCATGCTTGTCCCCTCAGGCTTCTTTCTATTAGTCTAGTGAACGACGCAATACGCATTGTCGACGAGACATTACCTAGTTCAAAAGGAGCCAGGATGGCAGGGCAGCAGCATGTATCCGGGGTGACGGGCATTATTCTGGCGGCGGGCCTGGGGCAGCGCTTCGACCCTTCGGGTCAGCAGTTGAAGTTATTGGCCAAGATGGACGATGGCAGAACGATGGTGCGCCGTGTCTGTGAGACGGCCTTGTCTGTGCTCGATGAGGTGCTGATTGTTTGTGATGTGTATGAGCAGATTTTGCGTCAGGAGCTGGACGACTTGCCGATCAGTTTCGTTCAGGCGCCTGCTGCCATCCGCGGTATGGGAGTCAGCCTGAAAGCCGGGATACAGGCTTGCAGTCCCCAATATGGTTATGTCGTTTTACTGGCCGATATGCCTTGGTTGCGGCCAAGCTCTGTGGCGGCAGTCGCTCAGGCGGTGCAGGATGGGGCCGGGATCGTGCGTCCCGTTTTCAATGGGCAGACGGGCAATCCCGTCGGCTTTGGTCTGGCGTGGCGTCAACCGCTTCTGGCGCTTTCAGACGAGCAAGGCGCGCGGGCCTTGTTACAGGCCAATAAGGATCAGACCTTGTGGGTGCCTTTAGTGGATGAGGGCATCTTGCGCGATGTGGACACCCCCGGTGATTTGGCGATGTCCCGGACGTCGAATTAACCGTGACCGCGCTGTTTGGCGATCTGTTGGCGTTCCAGGCGGCTGATGTAGTGCTGAATGGCCATCTGCGTGGAGGCTGATAGATCAATAAACGTACAGCCCAAACGGTGAATTTGTTTACCGTTCGCTAGTTGTTGTGTCTCGGTACGCGCCACTTGTAGAGCCACGACAAAAGAACCGGCCTGCGGCAGCTCCAGCAGGGACTCGGTTTTATGCGCACCAATCACCTCTGCCAGGCTTTGCGATTCGTCCACCAAGGACAAGCCGCCGCCACTGATATCGTGCAGCAGAAAACTCTTGGCTTCGTTATTCAAGCGCAAGATCACCATAGCCGGCTCGCTGACAGGCACGGTGACGCGGAAGAATTCGCGTCGTTGTAAGCGGCGGATGGATTCGGGAATTGGGATCGCCAGGGCCGGCTGCCCTTCGTAGGACACGACCTCTGGTGTAGGCCCTTGAAATGTCACCTTGATCTTGTCTATCGAGGTCTCGAAACTGGTGTGTTCGGACTGCAACAGATTGCGGGTTTTTTCTTCTTTGTTGGCGGTATCGATCACCACCACATTGTTGTCCAGATCAATATCTAAAATGGTGGTCACAATCCGGTCATTGCCCCGATTGGCCTCCATGTGCAAGAGAAGGCCCCCTTTTTCGATGGCCCGTAAAACACGCAGAATTTCAAACTTGGACTGGATCTGATACGGATCGTCTTCGATAGGAGGCAACTGAGAGGTCATGAGGGGCGCAGGAAAAAAAGTCGGTCAATAACTGTAAGGGATTGTACGCGCCAGATTAACACTCTGGGCTTGTTTGGAGTATGGCAGCAATTGATTAGCGTCCTAAGTATTTAAACTGGGTTTACATGCTGCAAAGCACAGCGTGCTGCTGCTAAATCCCAGGCTGCAGAGCCTACGGATTTGAAGAATAAAGGTTTATCTCTGGGTGCTGGCGTGCGCAGCACTTGATGAATGCTGTGGACTTGGTCCCAGGCTACGTTGGCCTGAATCAGGTCGCCAGCTTCTTGGTGCGCTGCGCAGACATCATCCGCGTAGAGGTGGCTGGCTAGCAGGGTATGGGGCTCGAATTCAGCCATATCAGCCTGGAATGCTCCTACGCCAATCAACAGGCGGTCCAGGCGGGCAGGCTCGTGATAGACCGGTGTCAAGCTGGATGTCAGGGTAATCAGGACATCCGTTTTTTCAGGAATGGCCGCAGCAGCCTGAACCCGATCTCCAAACTGATTTTGCAAGGATGTGGCCACCGCTTGGGCACGGCCAATATTGCGGCCTGTCAGGGTGACGCGGGCCTGAGGGTACAGCGTCATGATGGCATCGCAGTGTGCCTGGGCTTGCTGCCCGTATCCCAGTAAGGTGATGTGTTCGGGGCCATGAGGCCACAGTGCCTGAATCCCCAACATGGATACGGCGGCAGTACGACGTTTGGACAAGGTGGGGGCATCCAGGACCAGCAAGGGTAAGCCATGTTGAGCGTCGTAGACGCTGACCAGGCCCTGGATGCTGCCAAGACCTTGTTGCTGATTGTCCAGCATCACATTAACCAGTTTGTGCACACCGATATCGTGAGAGACCGCAGGCATGGACAGCATTTTTCCTGCCGTTGGGTAGCTCAGAACTTGCCGGGTGGGGGCGACGATAGTGCCAGCGGCATATTGGGCCATGGCTTTGCCTAACTGGGCGACCAGCTCCGGATAAGGCAGAGCGCGGGCAGTCTCTTCAGGGGACAGGACGGTATAGCAAGCGTGTGTCATTCCAGAATCTCCAGGGAGTCGATCTGTGTGGCGTGCCGAACTATCAATCCAGTGTAGCGTAGGCCCAGCCCAGAGCAATAGGGCTTTGGCGTCCGTGACCTATTGACCCACCTTGACAATTAAGCTGCCCCGTCTGACGGTTTGTCACGGCATAATGAGAACCGATATCAGCACCCGTTGACGCACGGTGCCATGCATTGGGGAGAAAAATAATGAGTTTGCTTAATTCTGTTGTGTCGGCCTTGTCGGCTACGGATTCCAAATCCAAAGAGCAGGGCGCCTTGTTGCCTGCGCTGATTCAGGTGATCAGCACGTATCCAGGTGGTTTGAGCGGCCTGATTGAACGCTTTCGCGCGGGTGGTTTTGGTGAAGTGGTCTCGTCCTGGATTTCGCAGGGCAGCAATCAGGAAATTGGCCAGCAGGACTTGCTGAGCGTGATGGGTCAACCAGCGATCAAGCAATTAGAAGATTTGTCGGGTCTGAACCAGCAAAGCGTGCTGGAGAACCTGAAGATCATGTTGCCGTCCTTGATCAATCAAGCCAGCCCGAATGGTCAGTTTGATCCGTCCCACATTACCGATGCCAGCAGCTTGCTGGGCGGTTTGGCACAGCTATTTCGCAAGTCCTGATGAGCTTGCGCCAGTAACACGGCCAGCCTGATGGCTGTGTCGAGAAAATATCAAAAAGCCTGGAGTCGGTGCTATGCCGATTCCAGGCTTTTTTAGCTTGATGCGGACAAACCTGCACAGCTATTGCGGCCTGTACAGGATTTCTGGTTTTAGCCGCGTGCCGCTGCTTCCAGGGCTTGTTCCAGGTCAGCCAGAATGTCGTCGATATGTTCCAGGCCCACGGATAGGCGAACCATGTCCTCGCTCACGCCTACCGCCGCCAGTTCTTCGGCGTTCAGTTGACGGTGTGTGGTGCTGGCAGGGTGGCAAGCCAGGGATTTGGCATCGCCAATATTGACCAGGCGCAGCACCAGATTCAGTGCGTCGATAAAGCGGGTACCCGCTTCAATACCGCCTTTGATACCAAAGGACAGAATCGCTGCAGGTTTGCCGCCCATGTAGCGCTTGGCCAGTTCGTGGTCAGGATGGTCAGCCAGACCTGCGTACTTGACCCAAGATACCTGTGGGTGGGCGTTCAGATACTCGGCCACTTTCAAGGCGTTTTCGGTGTGGCGTTCCATGCGCAAAGGCAAGGTTTCGATGCCTTGCAGGATCTGGAAGGCGCTCAAGGGAGCCAAGGCAGCGCCGGTATTGCGCAGCGGAGCCACGCGGCAGCGGCCAATGAAGGCGGCCGGGCCGAAGGCTTCGGTGTAAACCACGCCGTGGTAGGACGGATCAGGTGTGTTCAGGATGGCAAAGCGCTCTTTGTGCTCGGCCCAAGGGAATTTGCCGGAGTCCACTACCATGCCAGCGATGGTCGTGCCATGACCGCCCATGTATTTGGTCAGCGAGTGCACCACGATGTCGGCACCGTGTTCGATAGGACGGCACAGGGCAGGGGAGGCAACGGTATTGTCGACAATCAGGGGGACGCCATGACGGTGGGCGGCATCGGCCAGCGCACGGATATCAATGATGTTGCCAGCCGGGTTGCCGATGGTTTCGCAAAATACAGCGCGGGTGCGGTCGTCAATCAGGGCTTCCAGCGCGTCGATGTCGTTGGGCTGGGCAAATTTGACGGTAATGCCTTGGCGCGGGAAGGAGTGTGCGAACAGGTTGTAGGTGCCGCCGTACAACTTACTGACAGACACAATGTTGTCGCCAGCCTCTGCAATCGTTTGGATAGCATACGTGATGGCCGCCATGCCAGAGGCGACAGCCAATCCCGCAATCCCGCCTTCCAGTGCTGCGACACGCTCTTCGAGCACAGCATTGGTGGGGTTCATGATGCGGGTGTAAATATTGCCGGGTACCTTCAGGTCAAACAGATCCGCGCCGTGTTGCGTATTGTCGAAAGCGTAGGAAGTGGTCTGATAAATCGGAACAGCAACAGCTTTTGTGGTCGGATCTGGCTGATAGCCAGCATGAATGGCAAGCGTCTCTAGTTTCATGATTGGTTCTGGAATTGATGATCAAGTGGCTTATATAGGATAGAGCAAGCATAACCCCTGTATGTCGTGAAATGTATCTAAGGCTGCCGACATTAATAATATGTCTTTATTTCCTTCGGTAATAATGGCGTATTACTGACAACCGACTCTGCTTTTTAGAATACGGGTGGATATTTCTTATTTTCGTTACTTACCAATCGCCCGACATGGGTTAGCATTTCGTATCCGGGCAGATGGCGTGTTGCATCCTGCCCCGAGGTCCTAGAGGCTTACATGAAAGTATGGTTTAAGCGGGGCTTATTCAGCCTCGTCGTTTTAGCTATTGTCACGGTGGTAGGCGGGGCGATTTTCCTGCTGACATTCAATCCCAATTCGTACAAACAGAAGCTGGCTGATATCGTCCAGCAAAAGTATCAACGTACGCTCAAGATTGACGGTGATATCGAACTTTCTTTATTTCCCCGCATCGGCCTGTCCGTGCAGGGGCTGTCCCTGTCTGACCGTAATTCGGAAGATCCCTTCGCTTCTTTGGAAAGCGCCCGCTTTGCCGTGGCGCTTTGGCCGTTGATCAATAACCGTCTGGTGGTCGATCATGTCGCTGTTACGGGCTTTAAAGCCTGGATTGTGCGCGATGAAGAAGGCAAGTTGAATTTTGATGACCTGCTGCAGGCACCACCCGCTGGTCCACCACTGCCGGTGGCTCGTTCTGGCGTGTCTTTGCTGCCCGCTGCCCAAGCGGCCGAGGCTCCACAGGAAAACCCCGTTGAGCCCGCACCTGAATCCTTGCCGGTTCCTGAGTTGATTGCCAAGCGTTCCGGTAGCGAGACGGATTTCCAGATTGATATTGCGGGTCTGAGCCTTAAGGGGGGCGAGATCCATTACTTCAGCAAACGCAGCAATGTGATTGGCCGTTTGCTACAGCTGGAAGTGAATACGGGCCGCATGACCTTTGGTCAGCCTTTTGATGTGGCGTTCAAAAGCCGCCTGTCGGGTGACTATCCCCTGGCAGACGGTGTGCTGGAGGGGCAGGGGCAACTGAGTCTGGACCCCGCTTCCAAATCCTATGGCGCCCAGAAACTGAATGTGAGCTTTGTCGGTGATCTGGACGAGTTGCAGGCGCAAAGTCTGACCGTTAAGGGTAATGTGGCTTACAAGTCCGCCCAGCGTCAGTTCAGCGCCACCAATCTGGATACACAATTGCAAGGTCAGTGGCGGGGCGCTTATCCAGTCAGCGATCTGAGCGCTTCGCTGAGCACGCCCAAGATGCAGATCGACAGCGTCAGCGATCTGGTGTCGTTCGAAAAGCTGGCTTTGCGTGTTCGTGGCAAGAATGAAGATCAGGACCTGGATCTGGCCTTGGATGTGCCTCGCATCCAGGTATCGCCTGCCCAAGCGGAAGGATCGCCTGTCGTTGCCAGCCTGAAAGTCAGCGGCCCCCGAGTTTTGGGGCTGGGCTTGACCTTGCAGGGTTTGTCCGGCAACAGCCAGGAATTGATCTTTGAGCAGGCCAAGCTGGATGGTGCGATCAAACAGGGCAGCCGTGTCGCTCAGTTCAAGGCAAGCTCCCCCTTGCAGTGGCAACCCTCAAATGAATGGCTGCGTCTGCCGGAGATTCAAGCCAATATTCGTGTTGAAGACCAAGCCGATGCAGGTAGCCGTTTTGAAATGCCTATCATCGGTCAAGCTGACCTGAACAAAGGCAAGCAGGAATACAGTGCGCAGTTAAGCAGCAGCACCGAGCAGGCTCAAGGCAGTCTTGATGTGACTTTGCACGATAAGGGCAAGGGTCCCTTGCTGGATGCGATCCTGAAAGCTGACAAGCTGGATTTGGATGAACTGCGCTCGATTTTCTGGGCGACGGCCCCTGAAGTGGTACCCACAACAGAGCCGGAACCCCAGGCGCAGGCACCTGAAGCGGCCACCGAGCAGGCGCCAGCTAAAGAGGGCGGTGAACAGGCCGAGCAGCCCAAGGCCGAAGAGGCAGATGCCGCAGCACCAGCAGAGCAAGAACCCGACGCGGCTTTGTCCTACCCATGGCTGGACAAGGTTACTTTTGATCTGCGTTTTGAAATCGAAAAACTGCGCAGCCTGGGTGTGGTGATGGATCAGGTCAAGGCCCAGATCAAGAACCAGGGCCAGGTGGTCAGTTTGTCCCAGTTCACTGCACAGGCTTATGAAGGCCAGTTCCAGGCCAAGGCCAAGGTTGAGCCAGGCAAGCGTTTTGAGCTGGGTCTGAAGCTGCAACAAATGCAGGTTGGATCGCTCTTGCTGGATGCTTTCGGCAATGATTATTTGGCAGGCAAGGGCAATGTGAGCCTGGACCTGAAGGCTCAAGGCGCCACGCAGCAAGAACGTCTGAATGCGCTCGAAGGCGGCCTGACTGTCGATTTGCAGGATGGCAGTTGGCGCAGCGTAGACCTGGACCAAAGTGTGCGTGATATTAATGAGGCCGTACGCAATGCTTTTAGCGGCCAGATTCCTTTGTTGCTGCCCGAGTCTGACCCCTTGCGTCGCACGGTGTTGAACCGTCTGCAAGGCAATTTGGATATCAAGAAAGGGCAAGCCACCTTCCGCAATTTCCGCGCAACCACGCCAATATTGACGGTGACCACGGCCAAAGGTGCCAAGCTGGATTTGGTGTCCCAGCAAGCGGATGTAACCTTGCAGGTGCGTTTGAACCGTAACAACCTGGATGCCGAAGAGCGCAAGTCTTTCCAGGATCTGCGCAATGTGCTGATCCCTATCCATATTTCTGGACCTTGGGCAGCGTTGTCCTACCAGATTCAGTGGAAGGACATTGCCAGCAACTCCATCAAGAAAGCGCTGCAGGACGGTTTGCTGGATTTGTTGAGCCAGCAAGTCTCGGAGGCCAAGGCAGAGTCCAGGCCCGATGTGAAATCCGAGGTGGAACAGATCATCAAGAAAGAGCTGCAAGACAAGGTGCCGCAAACCGTCGGCGAAGCCATGAAACAATGGTTCAAGCCATGAGTGCGAGGGACGTGGTGAGTTTGCCCCAAGAGACGGTTTGCCTGTTGCAAGGCGGTCCGGCTCTAAGTGGCAGCAAGGCACTGGCCTGCAAGGGGCGCTGGGTATTGGGGGATGATCAGGGGCGGGTTCTGGCTGCTGATGCGTTGCCCGCTTTGGCAGGGTTAAGCGTAGAGCTGCGTTTTGGTCAACTGGTGCTGCGCGCTCCCGGTATGCTGCGTCTGGAAATTGAAGTGGACGTCATCGAGGACGATCCGGATTCTTTTTCCCTGTGGCAGGAAAATGGCCAGCCCGTGCAATTGGTGGATGAAGGGGATTTGCCTGCACATTGGTTCAGCCGCTATACAGGCCAGCCCTTGCGGTTGCTAAAGCGTTTGTCGCAAACGACTAAGCCACCTGCGCTGTGACCCCACATATCACAAGCCCTGCCATGAGCAGGGCTTGTTTTTTCTGTTTATGTCGTGGGTTCGGACTGTAGCCGGTGATAGCGAGCCAGCAGGGTTTCCTGGCTTTCCTGGTGTTGGGGGTGAACTTCGATGCACTCGACCGGACACACCACCACACACTGTGGCTCGTCAAAGTGGCCAACGCATTCCGTACACAGGTTGGGATTGATCTCGTAGATCTCCTCACCCATGTAAATAGCCAGATTGGGGCACTGCGGCTCACAAACGTCGCAGTTAATGCATTCTTCAGTAATGTGCAGTGCCATCGCGCAGTGTCCTGATAAACGTGGTCCTTGGATTTGACCAGTCGGTCACCTTACAGTGTAGTACGGACCGCTGCACAGGGCGAGTTCAGGTCGCTGAAACCGCTTGTTGCTTGCGCTCCTGGGCTTTGGTTTGTAGCCAGCGCTCCACAGACGGGAACACAAATTTGCCCACATCGCCGCCCAAAATGGCAATTTCGCGCACGATGGTGCCAGAGATGAACTGGTACTGGTCCGAGGGGGTCATGAACATGGTCTCGACTTCGGGCAGTAAGTGACGGTTCATGCCCGCCATTTGAAATTCGTATTCAAAGTCGGACACGGCGCGCAGGCCACGTACGATAACGCGACCATTTTGTTCGCGCACAAAGTCCTTGAGCAGGCCGGAAAAGCTTTTCACTTCCACGTTCGGGTAGTGGCTGAGCACTTCGGAGGCGATCTCAACACGCTCTTCAACGGTGAAGAAAGGGCGCTTGTTCTGGCTGGAGGCCACACCGACCACGACGTGATCGAAAAGGTTGGCGGCTCGCCGGACAAGGTCTTCATGGCCTCGGGTCAGGGGGTCGAAGGTGCCGGGGTAAACAGCTGTGATCATGGTGCATCCGCGTAAGGGGTTCAAGTTGGCAGGTCGGCGTCCGGGGAGAGCGGTGCAGGCGTCCCGGAAAATTCGGCATTATTGACTGTTTTTTGCATCGCAGCAAATCGCAACAAATGATAATGTACCTGCCCTGCCTTATCCTGTCGTAGTATCCCGTATTGATCCGGGGCTTGTATAGGGGTTTCGGATTCAATGTAAACCAGCGCGTCCGGTGCCAGCACATTGGGCAGCAAGGGCCAGATACGGTCCATCCAGTCTTGCGCAAAGGGTGGGTCTATAAAGACCAGGTCGTAGCGCATCTGGCTGCGCTCCAGAATATGAAGGGCGTCGCCAGCATGGATGCGCACGTGCTCTGCCTTGAGTTTGGTACGCAAGCTGCGCAAATTGGTCACTGCGGGCCCGTGGCGTTCCACCATTTGTACAAAGGCGACACCGCGCGAGGCCGCTTCAAAGCCTAACGCTCCGCTACCGGCAAACAGGTCCAGCACGTTTTTGTCACTGAATTGACCACCCCAGAAGTGGTTAAGCCAGTTAAACAGTGTTTCGCGTACACGGTCCGGTGTGGGCCGCAGACCGGGTGCATCGACGACTGAAATCGGTGTGCGACGGTAATCACCACCTACAATACGGACAGCATGTTTTCTCATTAGCGCTTTGATCGGATAATGTGGTCATTCAACAGAATTTTCTAGTGTAAATCGTATGTTCAGTTTTTTTAAAAGAAAGAAGGCCAAGCCAGAGCCACAAGTCACTCAAACGGAGCTGACCGAGCCGCTTTCTCCTGCTCAGCCCGAGGCTGACGCATCCCCTGCAGTATCGCAGGAGCAAACTACGCCGATTCAAACGCCGGTGGCCCCGCCTGCTGTGGTGTTGGATAGTCAGGCTGAACATCGCGCTGCGTCCGAGTCTACGCCCACGCAGCCAGCGGTGCCACAACCGGCCCCGGCCAGTGTCCCGATGCCCGAGCCTGCGCGTGTCTATGAGCCGGACGGTCAGCCCGTACCCGAACCCGTTCGTACCCCTGAGCCGGAAGTGCCGCCGGTTCCAGAGCCAAGCCGTGCTCCGGAACCCGAAGTTGTGCCGGTGCCTGAGCCCGAGGTGCAACCGATTCCTGAGCCAGAGCCGCAGCCAGAACCTGAGGTGCAGCCGATTCCTGAACCGGTGCCGCCGCCAGAGCCAGAGATTGTTCCTGTTCCTGCCCCACAGCCCGAGCCAGTACCTGCTCCTGCCCCAGAGCCAGAGGCCGCCGCCCCAGTGGTAAAAACCTCCTGGATGTCTCGCCTGAAACAGGGTTTGTCGCGCACAGGTCAAAGCCTGAGCAGCCTGTTTGTCGGTGCCAAGGTTGATGAATCGCTGTTCGAGGAACTGGAAGACGCCTTGCTGATGGCGGACGCGGGAGTCGAGGCGACCGAGAAACTGATTACCGCTTTGCGCGCCCGTGTTCGCAAGGAAAAAGTCAGTGATGCGGCCCAGGTCAAACAGATCCTGTGCGATATTCTGACTGATCACTTGAAGCCCTTGGAGAAATCCTTTCCTTTGGAGTCGAGCAAGCCGCTGGTTGTCATGATTGCCGGGGTGAACGGTGCAGGTAAAACCACGTCTATCGGCAAGTTGGCGCACACCTTCCAGGAACAGGGCGCAAAAGTCCTGTTGGCTGCTGGTGATACTTTCCGGGCTGCCGCTCGTGAACAACTGATTGAGTGGGGAACCCGCAATAATGTCAGCGTTATTGCCCAAGACGGTGGTGACCCGGCTGCAGTGGCTTTTGATGCGGTACATGCAGGCCGCGCCCGTGATATGGGGGTGGTCATGGTGGATACCGCCGGTCGCTTGCCGACCCAACTGCATCTGATGGAAGAGCTCAAGAAGATCAAGCGTGTCATCGGCAAGGCTGATGGTCAGGCTCCCCATGAGATTTTGTTGGTTGTAGATGGCAACACTGGCCAGAATGCCATTTCCCAGATTCGCGCATTTGATGCCGCGTTGGGTTTGACGGGTTTGGTTGTGACCAAGCTGGACGGTACGGCCAAAGGCGGGACGCTGGCTGCCGTTGCCGCCTGTGCGCAAGGCGTACGTCCTATTCCGGTCTACTGGATTGGCGTGGGCGAGGGCATGCAGGATCTGCAGGCGTTTGTGGCCCGTGAATTTGCGTCGGCCTTGTTGGGCATGAACGCTTAAGCCAAGTTTGGTTGCACAGAAAAACCGGCGATGTCTCTAAAGGCATCGCCGGTTTTTTATGGCTGGACTGTCCAAGGGGACAAGTGCCACCTGGTGGGCCCCAAAGGCTCAGGGGGCTGTTTAGTGGCCTGGGGGTTTAGCGTCGTAGCAGTTCAATTTGTGGTTGATGCTGATCCAAGGCATTGAGCGCATGCTGGGCATGGGCGGCACGTCCTTGGCGGGCATGGGTCAGCCAGTCTCGTGCGAACTGGGCTTGCTCGGGGTTGGCCGCATGTTGGGCATACCAGTCCAGGGCCACGTCCACGTCGGTCACTGCACCAATCAAGGCCTGACATTCGCGTAGCACTTTGTGCAGCCCCTGTTTGTCGGCTGCGCTGGGCAAGAACTCCAGGCAGTAGCGCAGGCTCTTGATCCGGTTGCGCAAACGATGTTGCTTGTCCTGACTGATCTGCGCAAAGCGCTGGCCGCGTAGTTGAATCGTTTGAAACCAGCGGCTGATACGCGCTTCCACCAGATGTTCGGGCTGGGCCACACCATTGAGTTCCAGCGTGGGGCCACAGATCAGGCTTTGCAGATTACTCAATAGCAAGGATTGGAACTCGGCAGCGCTGGCCAATTGCACAGGGTCATGCTCCAGGTGGGCCGGAATGGGTTCGGGAGCCGGGCCAGGCATGCCTGCTTGCAGCAGCAAGGGGGTAATTTCCAGGTGCACCAGGTCGTGGTCACGCGCCTGGCCAAACAAGCCGAAATAATGCGTCAGACGGGTATTGGCGTAGCCTTCGCTGGCCGACAGCCACATTTTGAACAACTTGCGGCAGGAGCGCAGGCGGCGCAGGCCCACGCGCATCAAGGCCAGATAGTCGGCCTGGCGGGAGGAGTCTGGGCGTATGCCATCCACGCCCGCCAGCAAAGCAGCATTGCGAATGACCTGCTCCAGGCTCATGGTGGCGCTCAGGCTGTAGAACTGTTCCAGCTCTTCGGTGTCGACAAAATGCGGCTTGGGTAAATCGTAGGCTTTGCGCGTCAAGGCGGCAGCAACCTGCTCGGGTGACAGGTCCAGGCTTTCGGATTTGGCCCGCCGGCGATCCACTAGGCTGGCCAGTGCATCGCCGCGCTCGGACTTGCTGCGCATCTCCAGAATCAGGCCATGCTTGTACAGCCAGCGCTGGCCGACTTCAAACATGGTCAGGCTCTCGCCGCGAATCAGCTCAATTTCCAGCTCGTTGACCTGTAGTGTCAAGCCATTGGATTCGATGTGACCTACGTCATAGGCCAGCTCCAGCTCCGACTGTCCCTGCTTGATCAGGGCCAGTTCGCGCTGGATTCGGGTTTGATAGCGGGCTTGAATCTGATCCGCGTAGCGGGACAGTGCTGTATGGGCAGGCGTGTCCTGATACAGGCTCAGATCCAGCTTCGGGCCTGGGCGGGGGTGATTGAGTTCAATGCGGGACAGGGTGTCAGGACCGGGCAGCTTGACGGTTTGAACCCATTGCTCGCCTTCCTTGCGCAGTCGCAGGGCGATACTTGAGCGCGCCAAATCGCGTTCGGGCGTGTCAAAGTAAATGGCATTTAAGGTAATGCTTCCCGTGCGTACCGCGTCAAAGGCGGTCAATAAACCGGGACGGGCACTCTCGGGTACAAAAAATTTCAGTTCTTGTTCTAGCACAGCATCGCACTCGAGAAATCGCCCACAACAGGTGGGCGGATAAAACAATTATTTTGCATGTAAACCCGTCAAACTTGAAGTAGCGACACCCCTATAAGTGTGTGCAGTCATGTCAAGTTTGATAAAGGCGGAGTGCCCAGCGGTTCGCGCCAGCCCAATTGATGCGAAATGCTGTTGGCGCACTGGCGCAATTGGGCCAGGATGGGGCTGTCGATACTGGCATCAAACAGCGTGCTGGGCCCCAGACTGGTCAAGGCCAGCACAATCTGGCCAGAGTGATCGAACACGGGGACGGACAGGGCATCGATACCGGGAAGGGGGTTGCCCAGTGCCTGGGCCACACCTTGCTCGCGGATTTTTTCCAGCATGGCCGCCAGCTCGTTGGGGCTGGGGCGCAGCGGGCTGATGCTGGTGACAACGGCACTGTCGCCCGCTTCGCGCTCAATGTAGTGGCGAGCCACTTCCGGGGGGAGCCAGGCAGCAAAGACGTGGCCGGTCGCCGTATGCAACATGGACATCACCGTGCCGCAGCGCATGTTCACATGGACCGGATAGCTGGCCTCGCTGATATGAACCATGGTGGGGCCGTGTGAGCCCAGCACCGCCAAACCCAATGTATGCCCAATGCGCGAGGCCCAGGCCTGAACCAGGGGCAGGGCAATCTTGACCGGGTTCTGGCTTTGCAGGCTGACCAAACCCATCTGCAAGGCAAAAGGCCCCAGCTCGTACAGCCCGGTCGCCGGAGCCTGCTGTACCAGTCCTACGTTGGTAAAGCTGACCAGATAAGGGTGGGCTTTGGCCGAGCTCATTCCAGCTTGCGTGGCCAGATCACGCAGCATCATGGGTTGTCCGCTGTCCACCAGCACTTTCAACAGGCCAAAGCCCGTTTCAATGGATTGAATACGGCGACGTTTTTCGTCCAGCGCAGGCAAAGTGGGTTCGGTCATAGGGGTTTGGGGCGGTTTGACACGGTCTTTAAGTGTACCGACTAATGAAGCTGCCCGCCGGGGCCCGGGTGTCGTAAAATGGCCTTAATTATTATCTGTCTGAGCAAAGAGCACGATGAATCAAGAAATTCAGTCCGACGCTGGTCAACTGGGCACCAGTCCAATCGCTCCCGTTCCAGAGATTGTGGAAGAGCTGCGCGCAGGGCGCATGGTTATTCTGGTTGACGAAGAGGACCGTGAAAACGAAGGCGACCTGGTCATGGCTGCCGAGTTCGTGAATGCTGAAGCGATCAACTTCATGGTGACGCATGGCCGCGGTCTGGTTTGCCTGACCCTGACCGAAGAGCGATGCCGCCAACTGGATTTGCCTTTGATGGCCACCCGCAACGGCACGCGTTTTGGCACCAACTTCACGGTGTCGATTGAAGCGGCTGAGGGCGTGGAAACCGGTATTTCCGCTGCTGACCGCGCCCGCACCGTGCAAGCGGCTGTGGCCCGGGATGCGCGCCCAATTGATCTGGTGCAGCCCGGTCACATTTTTCCGTTGAAGGCGGCCAAAGGTGGCGTGCTGGTGCGTGCCGGTCATACCGAAGCGGGTTGTGACTTGACGGCGATGGCGGGTTTGACTCCGGCCGCTGTTATCTGCGAAGTGCTCAATCCAGACGGAACCATGGCACGCTTGCCGGATTTGCTGGTGTTTGCTCGCGAGCATGGCATCAAGGTTGGCACCATCGCAGACCTGATTCAGTACCGTAGCGAACACGAGTCCATGATCGAGCGTTTGCACAAAAAGCCCGTAAAAACGCCTTATGGCGAATTTGAGTGCCATGCCTACCGCGACCTGTCTTCCGGTGGTTTGCACCTGGCATTGGTTCACGGTGAAATCAGCCCGGACGTGGAAACTCTGGTCCGTGTGCATGAACCGACTACCGTGCTGGATGTCTTGATCGAGGGCGATGTGGGCCACAGTTGGACCTTGCCAGTGGCTTTGCGTACTGTAGCCACATCCGACAGCGGTGTTGTGTTGTTGATGAATTGCCAGAACTCCGAAGAAGAGAGTTTTGAGCAGATTCAGGCTTGGGGTGCAGACAGTCCGGCCCAGGCGCCACGCGGTCGTCCTAGCCGCAATGATTTGCGCACGTATGGAATTGGTGCACAAATTTTGCGTGACCTCAATGTCGGCAAAGCCCGTTTGATGTCGCGACCACGTAAAATGCCAAGCATGGCCGGGTTTGCATTGACCGTGACGGGTTACCATAGCGAACCAGATTCTCAATCCTAAGCGGAGCTTCCAACATGAATCCTTACATTGTTACCCCTGACCTGAATGGGGAAGGTCTGCACATTGGTATTGTGCGTGCACGTTTCAACGAGTCTATCGGCCTGGCCGAGTTGGAAGCCTGCCTCAAAGAGCTGGAGGCTCTGGGCGTGGACGAGCGCGACGTGACTGTTCTGTCCGTACCTGGCGCGCTGGAATTGGGCATCACCCTGGGCCAGATGGCTGAAACCGGCGAGTTCGATGCTCTGATCGCTCTGGGTGCCGTTATCCGCGGTGATACCTACCACTTTGAAGTGGTCAGCAATGAAAGCGCTTCGGCCATTACTCAGGTCTCCCTGGCAACCGGTATTCCTGTTGCCAACGGTGTACTGACCACCAACACAGATGAACAAGCCGAAGTTCGCGCTGCTGAGAAAGGTCGCGATTGCGCCCGTACAGCGGTCGAGCTGGGCAATCTTATCGCCGTCCTCGAACCCGAGCTGGACGACGATGAGGACGAAGATTACGAGGACGAAGATCTTGACGACGACAAATAAAGTCCCGGCCAGTAAGGCCAACGGACGATCCGCGCGCCGCCGCTCGCGCGAATTTGCCCTGCAGGGCATCTACTCCTGGCTTTTGCGAGGCGCGGATGGCCTGCAGGAAGCCACCTCCATCGACGCCCATATTCGGGGCGACGAGGAGTTTGGCGAAGCCGATGCAGCCTGGTTCAAAACCTTGCTGTTTGGTGTGATGCGCGAAGCTCCTGTGCTGCGCGAACGTTTTTTGCCTTATGTTGATCGTCCTTTGGAAGAACTCTCTCCCATCGAACATGGCATCTTGCTCATTGGCAGTTACGAACTGGTGCATCACGTTGAAGTGCCTTACCGTGTTGCCATTAACGAAGCTGTCGAGCTGGCCAAGTCCTTCGGCGGTACTGATGGCTTCAAATTCGTGAACGGCGTGCTGGACAAGCTGGCCGCCGACGTACGCGCCCCCGAAGTTGCCAAGCAGGCCCGCCGCTAAAACGGGGCGTGCCGTGCTGAACGAGTTCGGTCTTATCCAGCAGTATTTCAATCGTCCCGCTCCCGAAGGCTATTTGGGAGTGGGCGATGATTGCGCCCTTTTTACGCCTACACCCGGCTGGCAACTGGCCAGCAGCGTCGATCTTCTGATCGAAGGGCAACATTTCTTTGCCGATGTGGACCCCTTTTTGTTGGGACACAAGGCGCTGGCCGTGAATCTGTCGGATCTGGGCGCCATGGGAGCCAAACCACGAGCCTGTCTATTGGCCCTGTCCCTGCCCGAAGTCCGGCCTGAATGGCTGCAAGCATTTTCCCAAGGTTTGTTCCAACTGGCCGATCAGGCGCATTGCCCCTTGATTGGTGGTGATACCACGCGCAGCAAGCAAGGGGTGGTGATCAGTATTACGGTGCTGGGTGAGGTCCGGGCGGGGCAGGCTTTGCAACGCAGCGCCGCCCAGCCCGGTGACGATATCTGGTTGACGGGGACGCTGGGGGCGGCAGACATTGCCTTGCGGCTTTTGCAAGGACGCCTGGCCACTGACCCCGATCGCCTGGCTGCCAGCCGCCCAGCGTTGGAACAACCTTGGCCGCCGTATCGCCTGGGGCATGCCCTGGCAGGTTTGGCCCATGCCGCCATTGATGTGTCTGATGGCCTGGTCCAGGATCTGGGTCATATCGCCAAAGCCAGTCAATGCGCCGCCCATCTGGATTGGAACGCTTTGCCGCTGGACTCATCCCTGAAGGGCTTGCCTGCTGATTTGCAACGTGAAGCGGTTCTGGTTGGCGGCGACGTTTTTCAACTGTGTTTCACCGCAGAACCCCTACATCGGGAATCCATCATGGCGCTGGCCCTGCGCGAAGGCGTGCCGCTCAGCCGTATCGGCTCCATGCACGCCGGTAGCGGGGTGTATGTGCGTGATCAACAGGGTTTGCATCCTGCCCCTGCCCAGGGCGGTTTCGATCATTTTGGTGGCTGAGTCTGTGTCATGAGCACATTTCCTGATCCTTCCTTGAATCCGATTCAACGTCCTACCCTGGATTGGGTGGTGAAAAAGCCTTGGCGCTTGATCGCCTTCGGTGGTGGCACTGGCGTGTTGCGCCCAGGGCCGGGTACCTGGGGCACGGTACTGGCCTGGGTCTTGTGGGTCTTGGGTCTGCATGTGCTGACCGACACGCAAATGGCTATTTTCTTGCCGGTCTCCTTTTTCATTGGTTGCTGGGCTTGCCACCGCACAGGCTACGACCTGGGCGTGTCTGATCACAGCGGCATGAACTGGGATGAGATGGTGGCCTTCTGGCTGGTGTTGTGGCTGATTCCGCAGACCTGGCTGGCACAGGGCATCGCATTCGTGTTATTTCGTTTTTTTGATATTCTCAAACCTGCGCCGATTCGCTATTTTGATCGTCGTCTGCATAATGGGTTTGGCGTTATGTGGGATGATCTCCTGGCGGCAGGCTACACCTTGTTGCTGATGGCTGTCTTGGTACGTTTTGGAGTTTTCTCATGAGCGATTACGAGCACGGCAATGCTGCCCTGGCCCTGGGGCAAGCCCTTAAAGATCGCGGCTGGATGGTCGCCTGCGCCGAGTCATGTACCGGTGGCCTGCTGGCTGCTGCCTTGACGGACTTGCCCGGCTCCAGCGCCTGGTTTGAGCGCGGTCTGGTCACGTACAGCAACAAGGCCAAGGTTCAGGAGCTGGGCGTGAATCAGGATACCCTGGATCGATTTGGGGCAGTCAGCGAAGAAACCGCCATGGAAATGGCGGCGGGTGCGCTGGAAGCTACCGCAGATGCCGAGTTGGCTATTTCCACGACCGGCATTGCCGGCCCGGACGGAGCCACGCCAGGCAAGCCGGTTGGTCTGGTGTGCTTTGGTTTTGCGCAGCGCCGTGGCGATGGCATTGTGACCCGCGCCTCTGCCCGTATCTTTGACGGTGATCGTGCTCAAATTCGTCAGCAGGCTGTGGAATACGCCTTGACCAGTGCGCTGACCATGCTCAATCCGGCCTGATCTTAGGCCGGTAACATCAAACCCAGCTGCCGGGCGCTCGAACGCAGTTCGGGCAGGCAGCGCCGGATCAACTGTTCTTCAGTGTCCTGCCAGTCTTTGATACTGATGCTCATCCCCGCGACAACACGTCCGCTGGCACTGCGCACGGGTACGCCAATTGCCGTCAAACCCAGCTCCAGCTCTTCCTTGATCAAGGAATAATCCTTTTCCTGCACCTGTTTCAATTCGCGCAGCAAAGCCTCGCGAGTATGGGCGGTGTATTGCGTCATGATCTTGAAAGGTGCCAGCTCCAGGTAAGCATCCAGTTTGCTGGGTGGCAACTGCGACAGCAGCATTCGCCCGATCGAGGTGCAGTGGGCAGGTAAACGGCTTCCCAAGCCCAGAGACACGGTTAGTACGCGCTGCCGTTGTGCGCGTGCCAGATACAGAATCTCGTCCCCGTCCAGCAAGGCCAGCGCACAGGTTTCACCAACACGATCACTTAAATCGTCCAGTATGGGTTGCGCCAGGCTGACGATGGAGGTCGAGGAAAAATAGGCATGGCCCAATTGCAAAATTGCCGGACGCAGTTTCCAGAACGCGCCTTCCTGCTCTGCATAACCCAGGGCTTGCAAAGTGTAGAGGCAGCGTTGCACCACTGCTCGCGCCAGGCCGGTTTTCAGGGCAATTTCTGCGGCCCGCAATGGCCGCCTTCTGTCTGAAAACGCCGTAATCACCTGCAGGCCACGGGCTAGCGACTGCATATAGTCCGGGTCGCCTTTGTAGTTGTTGGCGGGGGGAATTGTCTCTTTGTTGATGGTCATTGCGTGATAGGGGGCAAGATTCAGTTTTGTTCGATTAGCGAACCAAACGGAATTTATAAGAATTATCGATGATAAATTGTAAAAAAAACAAGACTTAGCAATTAAATAATCAAGTTCGATTATCGAACAAAATAAGTTTGGAGAGATTCATGAATAAAGTCCTAGCCCGTAAAGTGGCTCCTTTGCTAACCGGCATGGGTTTGTTGTTTTGTTCTTTGGGAGCGCAGGCCGCGTACCCGGACAAGCCTATTCGTCTGGTTGTGCCCTTTACACCGGGCGGCGTGACGGACGTGATTGCCCGAGGTGTCGCCAAGGAAATGTCCAAAGATCTGGGCCAGACCATCGTTGTGGAGAACAAGCCCGGTGCCAGCGGCATTATTGCGACGGACTTCGTTGCAAAATCTGCCCCCGATGGTTATACCGTCTTGCTGGCCGCTGTTGGTCAGGCCGTCGTGAACAACCACCTCTACAAGAAACTGCCTTACGATCCAGCGCAGGATCTGACGGCTGTTTCCCTGGTGGCTGAAGGACAGAACGTGCTGGTGGTCAATGCTCAGCAAAGCCCCTTTAAGACAGGTGAAGAGCTGATCAACTACGCTCGCTCCAAGCCTGAAGAGCTGACTTACGCCTCCTTTGGTAACGGCTCTTCCTCGCACTTGTCGGCAGCCGCCTTTACCACGATGGCCAATATCGATGTTATCCATGCTCCCTACCGTGGCAGTGCACCTGCCATGACCGATTTGCTGGGTGGCCATATCTCCTTCATGTTCGATAGCATGGGTACGGCGATTACACATATCAAGGCCAATACCGTGCGCCCCTTGGCCGTGTCCGGCCCGGAGCGTTCTTCCTTGTTGCCAGAGGTGCCCACCTTTGCCGAGCTGGGTCTGAATCAGGGCTATAACGTGACGGCCTGGTTTGGTTTCCATGTCAGTAGTGGCACGCCTCCTGAAATCGTCGAGCGCCTGAGCCAGTCCATGAGAACGGTCAGTGAGAACACCGAGTTTGTTGAAGGCTTCCGTCGTCAGGGCGTGGATATCCTTTCCTCCACCCCTGCTGAGTATGCCGAGTTCCTGCGTCAGGAAGACGAAAAGTTGGGCAGCCTGATCAAGCAGGCCAATATCACGCTGGACTAATCGTTTTTGAATGGAGCACTGTAACGTGAGCGATCAGCACGTCTCGCAGGCAATACGTCCTGCCCCTTTGGATGGCATCCGGGTTCTGGATCTGACACGCATTCTGGCTGGCCCATGGTGCACGCAGAACCTGGCTGATCTGGGGGCGAATGTCTACAAGATAGAGCGGCCCGAAACTGGCGACGATACGCGCGCCTGGGGCCCGCCCTTTTTGCAGACACCGGATAAGGAGGATACGGCTGAGGCGGCCTACTACCTGTCGGCCAACCGTAACAAGCAGTCGATCAGCCTGGATATTGCCAGTCAGGAGGGCGCGGATGTGGTGCGTGCCATGGCACGGGAATGCGACATCCTGGTCGAGAACTTCAAGGTGGGTGGTCTGGCCAAATATGGCCTGGACTATGCCAGCCTGAAAGCGATCAACCCGCGTCTGATCTATTGCTCGATTACCGGCTTTGGCCAGACCGGCCCTTATGCCGAACGTCCGGGTTATGACTTCATGATCCAGGCCATGGGTGGGATGATGAGCCTGACCGGAGAGCGTGATGACAAGCCCGGCGGTGGCCCCCAGAAAGCGGGGGTTGCTGTCGCGGACTTGATGACGGGTATGTATGCCACCAGCAGCATTCTGGCCGCCTTGTTTGAACGCTCACGCAGCGGCTTGGGGCAGCATATCGACATTGCCTTGCTGGACTGTCAGGTTGCCATGTTGGCTAACCAGAATATGAACTATCTGGTGAGCGGGCAGGCCCCGAAGCGGGCTGGTAATGCGCATCAGAACCTGGTGCCCTATCAGGTGTTCCCAACGAAAGATGGCCACATCATTGTGGCTATCGGCAATAATCGGCAGTTCGCGGCTTACTGCGAAGCGATTGGCCATCCGGAAGTCGTGGAGGACGAACGTTTCCGTATCAACAGCCAGCGGGTCAAGCACCGGGATGAGCTAGAGCAGATCCTGAGCGCCGCGATGCAAAAGCATCCTAGTGCGTATTGGTTGGAAGCCCTGGACAAGATTGGCGTACCAGCCGGGCCTATCAATGATCTGCATGGGGTGTTCTCGCATCCGCAGGTTCAGGCCCGGAATATGCGTATCGAGCTGGCTCACAGCCAGGCGGGCAAGGTCAGCATGACGGCCAGCCCCATGCGTTTTTCAGATAGCCCAGTGTCTTACCGCATGGCTCCGCCGCAATTGGGTGAGCATACCGAGCAGGCTCTGCAGAGTGTATTGGGGGCCGATAGCCCGGAGCTGAAGCAGTGGCGCGACCGGAACTAGGCTTGAGCTCAGCTTAAAAGCCAAAACTCTCATCAGAATTGGAACCTGTGCCAGAGCCGAAGTAGGGGCCTGGTTTAGTGTTTAGGCTTGTGGCTGGAGCAGTGTCGGATCGATACTCTCGTTCGGCAGCTTGAAATACAGCTCAGACCCTAGACCAGGGCTGGTAGCTTAGCAGGGGCTGAACTTGTTTCTTGTGTTTAAGCTTCAGACTGAGCCCGAGCCGGATTTATGGTTCGTAGCTTAATAAAAAGCCCTGCTCATTTGGGATTGAATCCAAGTGAGCGGGGCTTTCTTGTCTCTACACTAACTGCTGTCGCTGTCGCTGTCGCTGTCGCTGCCTCCGAACTTATTGAGCAAGCAGGAAGGGCCAGGAATTACCGTTTCTTGTTGCGCGCGTCATTAATGGCATTGCGCGTGGCAATCGCCGCTGCTTGAGCCGCATCACGCCAGTCATCCCCACGGCTGGCGTACAGAATGGCGCGCGACGAGTTGATCATCATGCCGTTACCTTGGGAGTCCATACCAGCAGCAACGGTTGCGTCCACATCGCCACCCTGGGCACCAATGCCGGGCACCAGCAAAGGCATATCGCCAATACGGGCACGCACCTTGCCGATTTCGTCGGGGAAGGTGGCGCCCACGACCAAAGCACATTGACCATTCGTATTCCACTTTTCTGCCACCAGGCTGGCCACGTGCAAGTACAGCGGGGTACCGTCAGCCATTTCCATGAATTGCAGGTCTGAGCCGCCGGGGTTGGAAGTGCGGCACAACACGATCACGCCTTTGTCCTTGTGTTCCAGGTAGGGCTCTACCGAGTCAAAGCCCATGTAGGGGCTGACGGTGACGGCATCAGCGCGATAGCGCTCAAAGGCTTCGCGTGCGTATTGTTCGGCGGTCGACCCCACGTCCCCACGCTTGGCATCGAGCACGATGGGCAGATGAGGGTAGCGGCTGCGAATGTAGTCGCACAGATCTTGCAACTGATCCTCGGCTCCCTGAGCGGCAAAGTAGGCAATCTGGGGTTTGATGCCACAGGTGTAGTCGGCGGTGACGTCCACAATCGCTTTGCAGAACTCATAAATCGCGCCGGGTTTGCTGGCCAATTCCAAAGGCAAGCGGGCAGGGTCTGGGTCCAGACCCACCATCAACATGGATTGGTTGTCCGTCCAGGCACGGTTCAGTTTTTCTATGAATGTCATGGGAATCAGGAAAGTAAACGGCTATACAAAAAGCTGAGCCAGACGGCACCAGCAAAAATAAGGGACAGCAGCACGGCAGCACTGGCCAGATCCTTGGCCCGCCCGATCAAGGGGTGGTGCTCCAGGGTAATCGTATCGGCCAGGGCCTCCAGGGCCGAGTTCAGCAGCTCCACCACCAGCACAAAGACCAGTGCGCCCAGCAAGACCAGAATTTCCGCCGGGGTTTGCCCCAGCCAGAATGCCAGTGGCGTCAGGATGACAGCCAAGGCCAGTTCCTGGCGAAAGGCGGCCTCATGGCGCAGGGCTGCGGCCAGACCCTGGCTGGAGTAGCGCAAGGCATTGAACAGGCGGCCCAAACCACCTTTGCTTTTGAATGGAGAGTCTGACATGAAGGAAACAGCAGATTGAAGTGCCCTGATTATAGGGGTTTGCTTGGACGAAAAAAAACCGGATGGAAAAATCCATCCGGTTTTTGTACTAAAAGCGTGGCGATCAGGGCAGAAGTGATCAATTTCCGCCCGGATCGGGGTGCTGATGTGTGGCTTAGAAGCCGCCCATACCACCCATGCCGCCCATACCACCCATGTCAGGCATGGCTGGAGCAGGTTTGTCTTCCACGATTTCCGACACGGCCACTTCGGTTGTCAGCAACAGGCTGGCGATCGAAGCTGCGTTTTGCAGAGCAGTGCGGGTAACTTTGGTTGGGTCCAGAACACCTTGCTCAACCAGGTCGCCGTACTCGCCAGTAGCCGCGTTGTAACCGTAGGTGCCGGTGCCGCTGGCCACTTGGTTCACAACCACGCTGGCTTCTTCGCCGGCGTTGGAGACGATGGTACGCAAAGGAGATTCGATCGCACGCAGGATCAGTTTGATACCGGCGTCTTGGTCGGTGTTGTCGCCTTTCAGTTGGGCAACCGCTGCGCGAGCACGAATCAGTGCAACGCCACCGCCAGGAACGATACCTTCTTCGACGGCTGCACGAGTAGCGTGCAGAGCGTCTTCAACGCGAGCTTTCTTCTCTTTCATTTCGACTTCGGTGGCAGCGCCAACACGAATCACAGCAACACCGCCAGCCAGCTTGGCCACGCGCTCTTGCAGTTTTTCACGGTCGTAGTCGGAAGTGGACTCTTCGATCTGAACGCGGATTTGTTTCACGCGAGCTTCGATGTCGGTGCCGTTGCCAGCGCCGTCGATGATCGTGGTGTTTTCTTTGGCCACTTCAATGCGCTTGGCCTGACCCAGATCGTCCAGAGTCGCTTTTTCCAGAGACATACCGGTTTCTTCGGAGATCACGGTACCGCCAGTCAGGATAGCGATGTCTTCCAGCATGGCTTTACGACGGTCGCCAAAGCCAGGAGCTTTAACAGCGGTGGTCTTCAGGATGCCGCGGATGTTGTTCACAACCAGAGTAGCCAGAGCTTCGCCTTCCACGTCTTCAGCAACGATCAGCAAAGGACGGCTGGTCTTGGCAACTTGCTCCAGTACGGGCAGCAGATCACGGATGTTGGAGATTTTCTTGTCGAAAATCAGCACAAATGGATCTTCCAGAACAGCAACTTGCTTTTCGGAGTTGTTGATGAAGTAAGGGGACAGGTAGCCGCGGTCAAACTGCATACCTTCAACCACGTCCAGTTCGTTTTCCAGCGATTTGCCGTCTTCAACGGTGATCACGCCTTCTTTACCAACTTTGTCCATGGCATTGGCGATGATCTCACCGATGGAGTGGTCGCTGTTGGCCGAGATGGAACCGACTTGAGCGATTTCTTTGCTGGTGGTGCAAGGACGGGACAGCTTGCGCAGTTCGTCAACAACGACGACCACAGCCTTGTCGATACCGCGCTTGAGGTCCATTGGGTTGATGCCGGCGGCAACAAACTTCAGGCCTTCTTCAACGATGGCTTGAGCCAGCACTGTGGCGGTCGTGGTACCGTCACCGGCGTTGTCGGAAGTCTTGGAGGCAACTTCTTTAACCAGTTGAGCACCGATGTTCTCGAACTTGTCTTTCAGTTCGATTTCTTTGGCAACGGACACACCGTCTTTAGTGACGGTAGGGGCGCCAAAGGAGCGGTCCAGAACCACGTTACGGCCTTTAGGGCCCATGGTGGTCTTAACAGCATTGGCCAGAACGTTAACGCCGCGCACGATGCGGGTACGTGCGTCGTCGCCGAAATAAACTTGTTTTGCGGTCATGGTTTGAATCCTATTGAATTTTCGTTGGCGGTACTTATTCGATCACGGCGAAGATTTCTTCTTCGCGGATCACCAGCAGCTCTTCACCGTCGATCTTGACGGCCTGGCCGGAATACTTGCCAAACAGAACTTTGTCGCCGACCTTCAGATCCAGCGCCAGAACCTTGCCGTCCTCGGTTTTCTTACCGGGGCCAACGGCCAGGATTTCGCCTTGATCGGGCTTTTCAGTCGCGCTCTCGGGGATAACGATACCGGAAGCGGTGGTGCGTTCGTTGTCCAGACGCTTGACGATCACTCGATCGTTCAAAGGACGCAGTGCCATGGAGAAACTCCTGTTTAAAGATGACTTTAGTTGTTGGTCCGATTTTGGGGGCGAGGTGCTTTAGCACTCAACCCCTTCGAGTGCTAATTATAGGGACGACTTTCCTAATTTCAAGAGCACCAGGGTCGGGTTGTTACATATTTGTCCTGGGGCGTGAATTTACTGGATGTTAGCGGGGGAGACGCCATCAGTACCCGTACTCAAGGCAATCAGCTTGCTCATCGTGTTGAAGTTGCGTGTAGTAGCAACGACCTTGAGCTTTTTCTCGATACCGGCTTGCGCACACGATATAGGCGATGTCATCAATGACGCGGACCTGATTTAGCGGCAGTACGGACCATGCTGCCGACCAGGCGCATGACATCTTCGTGAGGAGCTTTATCAAAAAACAGGCCGACTCTTCAAGGGGGGCGGCCTGTTTTTTGTCGGGCTGAGGGCATTTGGCCATGGCCTGCTATTCAGCCTGGTGTTGTAGCCTGTGGATTGCTTAATCCGCCTTTACATCGTTTATGCCCGTTTGCTCAAATCCGGCGCAGGTGTCGCTGGCAGCAAAGGATCAATCGCCCGGCACAGAGCCAGCAACAGATCATCGGCACCGATGCCCGCTTCAATCAACATCCCCACGGGCAAACCGCCTGACAGGCCGATAGGCAGGGAGATGCCTGGTGCACCCAGGTTAGAGCCCACGTCGGTGCGCGAGATATAGGTGTTGAACGTAGGCACCGCCTTGCCGTTCATCATGGTGGTTTCATCATCGCCAATCGGGCAGGCGGTCAGCGGGCTGGTTGGGAAGATCAAGCCACTCACATTGGACTGGCGCAGCAGGTCTGCATAAGCTTGTTGCATCAGCGGGCGGTCTACATGCAGCGCCTCTTCGTAAGCTTCCTGGCTGATGGTGTAGTCGCCGGTAATGGCATCGAAAATCTCTTTCACATCGGGGCTATGGATGCCGGCAATTAGCTCGTCCAGACCGATGCCGTACTTGTTCTCGGCCAGATACAAAGGCAGATGCTGCAAGGTCTCGTACAGCACAATCGGCATGCCAACGCGAGCATTGATCTTCAGAACCGGGGACAGATCGACATCGACCAGCGTGACACCGGCTTTTTGCAAATCATCCAGAAAGGCCAGGGTGACGTCGGCTACACCGGCATCCATCTCTTTCCAGAAGCTGTCACGGGGCACACCCAGGCGCAGTTCCTTCAAGGAGGGAGTGGCCAGGATGGAAGGGGTTTTCTGGCAGAGCAGGCTATCGAGCAAACTGATGTCAGCCAGACTGCGGGCCATGGGGCCTGCCGTATCGCGGGTAGGGGACAAAGGCACAATGCCCTGGCCCGAATAACGGCCCACCGTAGGACGGAAACCGTACAGACCACAAAGCGCGGCAGGCAGGCGTACCGATGCGCCTGTATCCGTGCCCAAGCCAGCCGGGAATTGACGGGCTGCCACCACCGTTGCGGTGCCGCCGGAAGAACCACCGGGAATACGGTTCGGGTCATACGGGTTGCGGCTGGGGCCGGTGGTGGCGTTATTGGTCGTAATGCCAAAAGCCAGCTCGTGCATCACGGACTTGGCGGGCAGCACAGCACCGGCTTTACGCAATTGTGCGACGACATCCGCATCTTTCAGCGGCACGCGGCCTTGCAGCGCACCGGTGCTGGATGTGGTGGGCATGTCCGTGGTGTTCAGATTGTCTTTCAGTACCAAAGGTACACCATCCAGCGCCAAGGCTTGGCCACGGGCGCGGCGTGCGTCGGACTGATCTGCCTGCTGGTAAAACAGCTCCGAGTTCAAATGCGCCAGGCCGCCCAAGTGGGCCATTTCTTGTGACTGTTTGAGCAGCTCATCGGCAATCTCGCGGGCGCTGAACAGGCTGTTTTCCAGACCTGCCAGCAGTTCACTGGCACTACGTTCGGTAAGGGACATGGGGTCTCCTGGGAAAGCGTGAACGCTTCCGGTTTTTACTGTAATAGTTCGATCAATCAGCCTCTAACAGGGCTGTCTTGAAAAAGAGAGACAGTAAGGGTATCAGCAAGCCGCAGGGATCGCTCAGGAAGCCTTCCAAATGACCTTGTTGCGGCCAGCATGCTTGGCCTCATACAAAAGCCGGTCTGCTTGTTCAATAGCCTGATTGATGTCGCCATTGCTGTTTAGTTGCACTACCCCGAAACTGGCCGTCAGTGTGTGCGCCGTGGCGGGGATATGCAGATTCATCGCACTGCTGCGCAAACGTTCGGCAACCAGTACGGCGGTGTGCAAACTGGTACTGCGTATCAGCAAGACAAATTCCTCTCCCCCGAAGCGGGCTGCCAAATCATCCTGTCGCACTGTACGGGCCAGTAAAGCTCCGAACTCCTTCAAGGCCCGGTCGCCTGCCGCATGGCCCCAGGTGTCATTGACGATCTTGAAGTGGTCCAGATCGCAGATGATGACCGCCCAGCCGGTATGCCCATATCGCTCCAGCCGTTTTTTAACCTGCTCGAAAAACGCGCGGCGGTTCAATAAACGGGTCAAAGGATCTTGGCTGCGCTCATGGTCTAGTGTCTGCACAATCGACATTGCTGTGCTGGTCAAGATGGCCAGTGCGATCCAAATGCTGATGAACATATTGGCAGCCAGCATCAAGAGCCAAAAACCGGATTGGGTCAGATCGGGCTGGATTTCACGCGGGATCAGCGTGGTCAGCGCCAACGCACGAAAAAAAGCGTAGAGCAGTGTCGTCAGATAAGAAGCCCGCAACAGCGCTGCCAAAGGAATAGGACGCGTGCGGCTAGACAATAGGATCGACTTGGCGGGCAGGGCGATCAGCAGGGCCAGGCTCCAGCCCAGTATCTGCAAACGTAGCCAGAGATCATCATGGATCTGGGAGAAATAAAAAAGCCCCCCCAGCGTGATAAACATGATCGTGCCAGCCAACCTGGGGGGAGAGCGCCCACCAAAACGCACAGCAACCCCATGCGCCAAGGCCCAGACACCAAACAGATACATCGTCGACAAGGGGACTGTCCAGCGTGCTAAATGCTCATTGGGCATCAGGCTGTGGATCCCCAACGGAATAGCCGTAGAGATATACCCCGAGGCAATCCAGAGAAGATAACGATGATCACGTAGACGACTCCAGCAGTAAATCATGGCCACGCCCAGTAATGCTGCACAGGCAGGGACGATCAGAACGAAATACTGGTTGGGAGAGGACACGGTGTGTTCTCGTTTGTTAAGAAGAGTTGAGTATCGGCGTTACAACAATTGTAACGATATTGTTGCAGTACAGAAGCTTATCGATTGAGAACAAACAGTTTAATCAGAGAAAAGAAGATGTTTTGATCTGCTTTGTGAGCCGGTTTCCGTTAAGGGAAAGCGCCGTAGAATAAGAAGAGAGAGAAAAACAAAGGATTGTTTACCTTACCTAAAGAAAAAATCAGGAATACTTTCCGAATTAAGTCCAAAAACAGACAGCCGAGCTAGTCCACTCCCCGCGACATTTTTCATGACAAGAAACCGGGCCACAAAAACTACCACTGAATCCATCACTAACTAGCCAGAAACGTGGCATTACAGTTACGTTTCACCCCTCCGTTGCTTACGATGCGAGCCGCTTGGAGCCCTGTCAGGGTGTCGGGGCGATTCAGAGTACTTGCCGCGGTCGGTTCTGAAATCCGGGATGCAAGCCCTGTGTTGTTTGAGCGGGGCGTTTGTGGTTCGTCCGGGGGACGAGCCACCCCGCGAGTTCACAGGGCGCCCGGATTTCAGAACTGACAAGGGCACCGGCGCGCAGCACCGGCAAGTGCTCAGCCCGGACACCCTGACAGGGCTCCAAGCGGCGTCTTTTTGACAAGATCCGAGTACCGAATAAGGCATCCGACCGACTTTCTAAGCGTCTCTTTGTTTGTTCAATCATTGAGCCGACACATGGCATCTAAAAACAAACATCTTCTCTTACCTGCGTTTAGTTCTTGAAAAACAGAACAGCAGAACAAAAAAGAAGAAGGGGAGAGCCCAAATCGCTCTCCCCATCCTTAAAACGCTTCATCAGCAATTACTGCGCCGTCTCAACCAGCACCAGTTCAGCATCCTCCAGCGCCTGAATTTCCAGCGTCGTCTCATTGCGAATCGCCGCCCCGTCACGGGCATTTAACTCCAGACCATTCACCGAAACCCGCCCAGTGGCAGGCACCAGATAAGCCAGATGTTCGGCAGGCAAAGACAAAGTCGTGCTTTGGCCTTTCTTCAAGGTCGCCCCCAGCACACGAGCCTGGGCGCGAATCGGCAATGCCTCCGCGTCCCCCTCAAAGCCACTGGCCAAGGCTACAAACTGCCCCGAACGCTCATCCTTGGGAAAAGGCTTGGCACCCCAGGCAGGTGGCAAACCACGACGCTCTGGCTGAATCCAGATCTGGAAAATTCGTGTCGTGCCCGTTTCCAGGTTGTACTCCGCATGGCGAATGCCCGTGCCGGCACTCATCACCTGCACATCCCCCGCTTCGGTACGGCCCTTATTGCCCAAACTGTCCTGATGGCTGATGGCCCCTTCACGCACATACGTAATGATCTCCATATCGGCATGATCGTGAGGCGGAAACCCGGTGTTGGATGCAATCGTGTCGTCATTCCAGACACGCAGGGCGCCCCAGCTCATGCGAGCGGGATCGTAGTAATTCGCGAAAGAGAAATGGTGTTTGGCGTCCAGCCAACCGTGGTTGGCGCCGCCCAGTTCATTAAAAGGCCGATGTTCAATCATGGCGCGCTCCTTAATATTGGATACTAAAAAGAATTCTATGCGCCTTGCTGATTGAATAAAATAGAATCAATAGCATAGAATTCATTCCAAAATTGATATGAAAACACTTCCGGACCTCCAGGCATGGGCCATCTTCGCCACCGTGGCGGAAACCGGCTCTTTTGCCCAGGCCGCTGAAGTCCTGGGCCTGTCCCAGCCCACCGTCTCCAAGGCAATCACCCGGCTGGAAAAACAACTGCAGGTTTCCCTGTTCCATCGAACCTCTCGACGCCTGTCCTTGACAGAAACCGGGCAAGCCAGCTTGCAGCAGGCCCAAACCGTTCTGGCTGCTGGACAAAGCGCCGAAGCCTTGGCGCGTGATCAAAAAGAAAGCTTGCAAGGCCGTATCAAGATCGCCGCTCCTATGTCCTTTGGATTGGAGCATCTGGCTCCCTTGCTGCCGGTTTTCATGCAACAGCACCCGGCTGTCCTGCTGGACCTGCACTTTAATGATGCCCAGGTGAACATTGTTGAACAGGGTTTCGACCTGGCCCTGCGCATCTCGGCCATGGATGATTCCAGTCTCCTGGTGCGTCGTCTGTGCAATCTGCGCTTGCGCCTGGTCGCCGCCCCTCGTTACTTGGCCAAATACGGTAGACCCACTCACCCCAGCGACCTGGCCCAGCATATGAGCCTGCGCTACGCCTACGAGCGACGCGGCAGTGTCTGGCGCTTTCAGCAGGGGGAGGAGTACTACTCCCAAACCGTGCCTTGTGCCTTGCAAGTCAACAACGCCCAAGCCTTGATTCCGCCCTTGCTGCAGGGCTTGGGGCTAAGCGTGCTGCCGCAATTTCTGTTGGGCGATATGCTCGAGCAAGGCCAATTGGAAGTTGTATTGCCGCAATGGGATCTGCCCAGTCTGACCTTGCATCTGTTGACGCCTCCGGGCCGGTCTCGTCCGGCGCGTGTGCAAGCTTTTATTGATTTTCTGATCGCCGGGTTTGCGCAAGCACCCTGGGCCGATTCCGGCCAGTAAGAAACAACCTGTATTTTGCCGCTAGACTGTCTGGTCCACTCTTGTTTTCTAGGAGATCAGTATGGATAAACGTCCTCCCTTGCCACCTTTCGATCTGGAGAGTGCTCGCCAGAAAGTGCGTGCTGCCGAGGATGCCTGGAACAGCCGTGACCCAGTCAAGGTTTCGCAGGCTTATACCGTGGATACGCGCTGGCGCAATCGCAGCGAATTTCCACAGGGACGCGATCAGGTTCAAGCTTTTTTAGAACGCAAATGGCAAAAAGAACGCGAATACCGTTTGATTAAAGAACTCTGGGCCTGGCATGAAAATAGAATTGCCGTGCGTTTTGCCTACGAATGGCAAGATGAATACGGGCAGTGGTGGCGCAGTTATGGAAATGAAAACTGGGAGTTTGATGAAAATGGCTATATGGCGGTACGCCATGCCAGTATTAATGACCTGGATATTACCGAGTCCGAGCGCAAATTCCATTGGCCCTTGGGCCGACGCCCCGACGAGCATCCCAGCCTGAGTGAATTAGGCCTGTAATTCCCAGCCCGGATACTAGCGGATCTGGGCTATTGTGATGAATAAACAGCCATCAACATAAAAAGTCCGGTTTGTATTGTGCAAAACCGGATTTTTTTAAATCTTTAATCTTGATGCCTCATTCATGGCATATCTAAAAGAATGATGGACAAAATGTTGAGGTTTCCCTGTTCGCAATCAAAGACATGCGGGCAGATAAATGGTTTAGTGTTGGGTTAGCTTCATTCATCTCCAAGGAGTCATCTATCATGAATCACCCTGCTGGCTTGGATACGGCCCTTGCGGCTGCTGATCGCACTGGGCCTTCCAGTCATTATTCCCGATTGATCGAGCAAGCGCGCAAAGAGCCCAGTCGGATTTGTGTGGTGGCTCATCCTTGCGACGATGTGTCCCTGGGGGCCGCTTTGCAGGCACGGGCCCAAGGTCTGTTCGAGATTGTGCTGGTTGGCCCACAAGCCCGTTTGCATTCCGTGGCGGCAGAGCATGGTTTCAGCCTGGAAGGGGTGACCTTGATCGATACTCCTCATAGCCATGCTTCGGCAGAACGGGCCGTAGAAGAAGTGCTGGCCGGACGTGCGCAGTTGCTGATGAAAGGTAGCCTGCATACGGACGAGCTGATTGAGGCCGTGCTCTGCACCCAGGGCAAAGGCTTGCGTACGGGGCGCCGCCTCAGTCATGTGTTTATCATGGATGTGCCCAGCTACCCCGTGCCTTTGTTTGTGACCGATGGCGCTATCAATATCTTTCCTGACCTGAGCACCAAGGCAGACATCGTGCAAAACGCGATTGATCTGCACCACGGCCTGGGCCTGGGTAAACCGCTGGTCGCTATTTTGTCTGCGGTCGAGCAAGTGACAGAAAAAATCCCAAGCACGCTGGAAGCGGCTGCCTTGTGCAAGATGGCTGATCGCGGCCAGATTACGGGCGGTGTGTTGGATGGCCCCCTGGCGCTGGATAATGCCATTAGTCCCGAAGCGGCGCGTATCAAAGGGATTGTGTCGCCGGTGGCGGGTAAGGCGCAGATTCTGGTGGCCCCTGATCTGGAAGCGGGCAATATGCTGGCTAAAAACCTGACCTTCCTGTCCGGCGCGCAGGCCGCCGGTATTGTGATGGGCGCACGCGTGCCCATCATTCTGACCAGCCGTGCCGATAGTGCCCAGACCCGCATGGCCTCTTGCGCTGTTGCCAGCATTTACGCCGGTTATCTGGAGCGTAAAGTTGCTCTGGAGGCCAAGCACTAATGAGCGAGCAGATTCTGGTCATTAATGCAGGCAGCTCCAGCCTGAAGTTCCATATGTACAAGGTTCAGCCGGGCGACCAACTGGATTTTGAATTTGGGGGGCAGGTTTCGGGCATTGGCAGTAAGCAGCCTGCTTTCAAGGTCAAGGATGCTCAAGGTCAATCCATGATCAAGCAGGACCTGGATGGTGAACAGGCCAAAGACTTGCACACCGCTCAGGCTTTGGTGGCGCGCTGGTTGCTGGAGCATGTCGATGGCCGGCCTATTGCGGTGGGCCATCGCATCGTGCATGGGGGCTCTCGCTATGACAGCAGTGTGCCTTTGACGCCGCAGGTGCTGGAATATCTGGACAGCCTGTCGCCTCTGGCGCCACTGCATCAGCAGAACAATCTGGCCCCAGTTCGCGTGATTTTTGAACATTATCCAGAGATTTTCCAGGTAGCGTGTCTGGACACGGCCTTCCACCAAGGGCATGTCCCGTATTTGCAGCATTTTGCCTTGCCGGAGCGTTTCTTTGAGCAGGGTGTACGGCGCTACGGTTTTCACGGTTTGTCCTACCAGTATATTTCCCAGCACTTGCGCCGGGAATTCCCCGAGTTGGCCGACGGACGTGTCGTCGTTGCTCACTTGGGTTCCGGGGCCTCGGCTTGCGCTTTGAAAGAAGGTCGTAGCGTTCACACCACCATGGGCTTTACGGCGCTGGATGGCTTGCCGATGGGCACGCGTCCAGGTCGTCTGGATGCCGGTGTGGTGCTGTGGATGTTGGAGCAGGGCATGGAGCATGACGAGATCCAGTCCGTGCTCTACACCCAGTCCGGTCTGAAAGGCTTGTCCGGCGATCAAGCCGATATGCGCGCTTTGGAAGCCTCGCACGATCCTCGTGCCAAGCTGGCGGTGGACTACTTTTGCTACCACACGGCTGACAATCTGGCGGGCTTGTGTGTGGCCTTGAAGGGGCTGGATACTTTGGTGTTTACAGCCGGGATTGGCGAGCACAGCCCATCTATTCGTGCGGGTATTGCCAAGCACCTGGAGTGGATGGGTGTGCAGATTGATCCGACGCGTAACCAGTCAGGACAAACCGTCATTTCGACAGACGACAGTCCGGTCAAGGTCCTGGTCATTCCAACCAACGAAGAGCGGGTCATAGCCGAGCAGTCTCTCGCCTTGGTGCGGGAACGGTCATAGCACCACCGTAGCGGTTTGATGCCCCGGCCTCAGTCCGGGGCGCGTTCATGCGCGATTTCCGCTTGTAGCCATTGCCGAAATGCGATCAATGGTGGGTAGTCGCCGCGTCCCGCCGGACAGGCTAGGTAGTAAGCCTCCGTGTTCAGGCAGGGTGAGTCCAGAGCCAGGACCAAGTCTCCGCGACTGAGCTCCTGTTTGAACAGAAATGTGGGCAGTAAGGCAATCCCAAGGTTGGAGATAGCCGCTTGTGTAATCAGCGCAAACTGATCAAGCAGCATGCCGTGAATATGCACGTTCTCCACGCCGTTGGCGTTGAACCAACGCTCCCAGGCATCGGGCCTTGAGACCAGATGCAGCAAAGGTGCCTTGAGCAAGTCAGCGGCCGTCTGGAACTGATAGTGCTCGCGAAGGGCGGAACTGCAGGCCGGCACCACGGTTTCTGACATTAGAAAATCCAGATTCGCCCCCGGCCAGTCGGGCAGGCCGTAATGGATGGCGGCATCCACATTTTCCATATGAAAGTCAAACGGTTGCAGGCGCGTCAGCAGGTTGATGGTGATGCCGGGGTAGGCAGCCACAAATTCTGGCAGTCGGGGGGCAAGCCAACGAGTCCCGAACGTGGGCAAGATGGCCAGGTTCAGCGTTCCGCCATGCGGATTGGCCTTGAACCCCAGGGTGGCGTTGGCAATGCGTCGAAGAGCATCGCTGAGTTCTTGGGCGTATGTGCTACCCGCCTGAGTCAGACGAACCGTCTGGCGCTCTCTGACGAAAAGATCCGCGCCCAATATTCCTTCCAGCAGTCTGATCTGTCTACTGACGGCGCTTTGGGTCAGGTTCAGCTCGCTCGCTGCTGCCGTGAAACTGCCTAGCCGTGCGGCGGCCTCAAAGGCAATCAGGACGTGCATGGGAGGAAGAAAACGTTTGGGAATGGACATGCTCGTTTGCTAAGGGAAAACGTTTAGTCATTCTAGTTAGGAATGACTTGAGTTGGAATCATCGTTTGACCCCTCTTGCCTGTACTCACAGAATGAGGTGCAAGATAGTTAAGTATTTCAGGCTTATAAGATGACGGACTTCCGCTGGCTGTGGTGTGAAGGAGTGCATGCGGGTACACGGAAGTGATTCACTAATGGACTGACCTTGCCTTGTCGCCAGGTCATGCAATTTGCTGGCGGTTCTATGGACACCTCTGTTTTTGTTTCTAAGGACGAAATCCGTTCCCGATTCTCAGGCGCCATGTCGGCCATGTATCAGCAGGAGGTGCCGCAGTACGGGGCCTTGTTGAGCCTGGTGCACGAGATCAACGCCAGTGTGCTCAAGCATGATCCAGCACTGCACAGCGCCTTGCGACAGCAGTCGGAGTTGACCCGTCTGGATGTGGAGCGCCACGGCGCCATTCGGGTCGGTACCGCGGCGGAGCTCAAAGGGATTGCCACGATCTTTGCCGTCATGGGTATGTATCCCGTTGGCTATTACGATCTGTCGGTGGCGGGCGTACCCGTTCACTCCACCGCGTTTCGCCCTGTGGACGACCACGCATTACAAACCAACCCCTTCCGGGTGTTTACCTCTTTGCTCAGACTGGAGCTGATAGAGGATGCGAACCTGCGGGCGCAGGCGGCTGCAATCTTGTCGCAACGGTCTATTTTTCCGTCCGGCTTGCTGGAGTTGGCGGAACAGGCGCAGGTGGCCGGTGGCTTGACCGAACCGCAGGCCAAGGAATTTGTGGCCGCCGCCACCGCCGTATTTCGCTGGCATCGCCAAGCGACTGTCGATCAGGACACGTATCGCAAATTGCATGCGGCACATCGTCTGGTGGCCGATATTGTGTGTTTCAAGGGCCCCCATATCAATCACCTGACTCCCCGAACCCTAGATATTGATGCGGTACAAGAGGCCATGCCCCAACGGGGTATTCCCGCCAAAGAGCTGATCGAAGGCCCACCGCGCAGGCGCCATCCCATTCTGTTGCGCCAAACCAGTTTCAAAGCTTTGGAAGAGGAGATCGAGTTTGTCGGTCAGGCTGGGGTGGGGTCTCATACCGCGCGTTTTGGTGAGATAGAGCAACGCGGCGTGGCCTTGACCCAGGCGGGCCGGGCACTTTACGACTCCTTGTTGGCGCAAACCAGAGATGCCGGGCAGCAAGCCGCTACTACGCAGACGTATGCTGAACGTCTCCAGCACGTGTTTGCCCAGTTCCCAGATGACAGCGATGAAATGTACGAGCGTGGGCTGGCTTTTTTTCGGTTTGAGCCACGGGACCCTGCTATCTGGCAGCAGGAACTGGCTGCCGGCCGGCCCTGGAACCTGCCTGATTTGATCAAGCGTGGCGTGGTCGCATTGCGCCCCATTACTTACGAGGATTTCTTGCCGGTTAGCGCGGCGGGGATTTTTCAGTCCAATCTGGGCGATGCGGAACAAAAAAACTACGTGTCGCAGGCGGCCCGATCTGAGTTTGAACGTGATCTGGGTAGCCCCGTGCTGGACGAAATTGAACTTTACCGCGCTGCTCAGACGCGTTCCGAGCACGCCTTGCATCAGCGCTTTCTGGCGGAGTCGGGCGCATGAAAGCGGACCAGCGCAGTCACGGACTCTGGCAGGCCTCAGCGCCACCCGCTCCGGTCTGCGAGCGTTTGCAAGGCCCTGTCCAAGCGGATGTCGCGGTTATTGGCGCCGGATTCACCGGTTTGTCCGCGGCCTTGCATCTGGCTCAGGCCGGAGTGCGGGTGGTGGTTCTGGAAGGGGCGCAGATCGGGTTTGGAGGGTCGGGACGCAATGTGGGTCTGGTCAATGCTGGCCTGTGGCTTGAGCCAGAGGCACTGCTCAAGACATTGGGCGCGCATTACGGGGGGCGCCTGTTGCATTTGTTAAGTGGGGCACCGGCTGCCGTGTATGAATTGGTGGCCCAACACCGGATGGATTGTCAGGCCGTGCAGACCGGCACTTTGCACTGTGCGGTAGGCGCGGGCGGTCTGCGTAATATCCGGAAGCGTTGGCGCCAATGGCAAGACCTTGGGGCGCCGGTCGAGTTGCTCAATCAAACACAAGTGGCTGCGGCTACCGGAACGACCGCTTATGCGGGCGCTTTGCTGGACCGGCGCGCGGGCACGCTCCAGCCTTTAGCCTATGTTCGAGGTCTGGCCCGGGCTGCGATCACGGCGGGGGCCCGCATTTATGAGCAAAGTGCCGTCAGGCGGGTTGAGGACGGCCGCACGCACTGGGTGTTGCAGACGCAGGACGGTGAAGTGTTGGCGCCCTGGGTCCTTGTGGCGACCAATGCTTATACCAGTGAGGTCTGGCCAGATCTGCCCGCAGAGCTGGTGCGTCTGCCGTATTTCAACGTGGCTACGCAACCGCTGGATGCCACACTGCGCGCCCAGATTCTGCCGGGAGGGCAGGGCGCATGGGATACGCGTTCAGTTTTATCCTCGTACCGTTTCGATCAAGCGGGTCGCCTGGTGTTTGGCAGTGTGGGGGCATTGCGTGAACGTGGACGGGCGATACATACGGCGTGGGCGCAACGCGCATTGCAGCATTTGTTTCCGGCCCTGCGGCATGTGCAGTTTGAGTATGAATGGTATGGCTGGATAGGGATGACCTCCGATGCCGTGCCCCGCCTGCACCAACTGGGGCGACAGGTCCTGTCCTTTAGTGGTTACAACGGGCGAGGCATTGCCCCTGGGACGGTCTTTGGGCGCGAGCTGGCACATTTGATTTTGGGTCGGATCAAGGTGGAGGACCTACCTTTACCTGTGTCCCCACTCAAACCGGTCCCATGCAAGCCGGTGAAAGAGGCGGTTTATGAATATGGCGCGCAGTTGGCGCATCTTGTCGGTGCCCGCAGTGTCCAGGGGCAGCGTCGGTCTTGAGGACAGACTTTTTTTATGAGGTACAAGCATGACTCACACAGCCATAACTCACACAAGCGAACTGGCGCATTCCACCCTGGCCCAATTGGGTGTGACGGCTGCGCTCGATGTTCCAGGGGGAATGTCGGTGCGCTCGCCTATTGACGGGGACATTCTGGCCCATCTGCGGCCTCACAGCAGCCAGGAGCTTAGCAAGGCGATTGCCCGGGCCCATGATGCCTGGCAGGTGTGGCGTACCGTGCCTGCACCGGCACGAGGTGAGCTGGTTCGATTGCTGGGCCAGGAACTGCGGGCCGAGAAGCAGGCTTTGGGCCAGTTGATTTCCCTGGAAGCTGGAAAGATCACGAGTGAAGGCTTGGGCGAAGTCCAGGAAATGATTGATATCTGCGACTTTGCGGTGGGGCTGTCCCGACAGCTCTATGGTTTGACCATTGCTTCTGAACGGCCCGGCCATCGCATGCTGGAAACCTGGCATCCCTTGGGAGTGGTTGGGGTGATCACCGCCTTCAATTTTCCCATGGCGGTGTGGGCCTGGAATACCGCCCTGGCCTTGGTGTGTGGTGATGCCGTGATTTGGAAGCCCTCCGAAAAAACACCCTTGTCCGCCTTGGCGTGCCAGGCGGTCTTTGAGCGGGCAATGGCGCGTTATGAGGCCGGGCCGGCGCACCTGAGCCAGGTGCTGATTGGCGGGCGCGAAGCCGGAGAGATACTGGTCGATGACCCCCGGGTTGCGCTGGTGTCGGCCACCGGCAGCACGCGGATGGGCCGGGAAGTGGGGCCTCGTGTGGCGCGTCGTTTCGGGCGTGTTTTGCTGGAGCTGGGAGGCAATAACGCCGTTATTGTCACGCCTAATGCGGATTTGGATCTGGCGGTCCGGGGGATTGTCTTCGCGGCAGTCGGGACGGCGGGGCAGCGTTGTACCAGCACGCGACGCTTGATTGTGCATCGCAGTATCAGTGAACAACTGGTGGAGCGGCTCAAGCAGGTGTATGGCAAGCTCAGGATTGGTAATCCTTTGCAGGAAGGAACGTTGCTGGGGCCTTTAGTTGATCAGGCCGCCTTTGACGCGATGCAAACTGCACTGGATGCGGCGCGTGCTCAAGGGGGGCGGGTGACCGGTGGAGAGCGGGTACTGGAGGATGAGTTTGCATCGGCTTATTACGTCAGGCCAGCCATCGTGGAAATGGACAGGCAAACCGATACGGTACGGCAGGAAACCTTTGCGCCTATTTTGTATGTGCTGCGCTACGAGGAACTGTCCGAGGCGCTGGCGTTGCAAAACGATGTTCCACAAGGCTTGTCGTCCGCCATTTTCAGTAATGACTTGCGTGAAACCGAGGCGTTTTTGTCGGCCAGTGGTTCCGATTGCGGTATTGCCAACGTCAATATTGGCACGTCCGGGGCGGAGATCGGCGGTGCCTTTGGTGGGGACAAGGAAACCGGCGGGGGCCGCGAGTCCGGTTCCGATGCCTGGCGTGCCTATATGCGCCGGGCGACCAACACCATCAACTACTCCCGGGAGTTGCCTTTGGCGCAGGGGGTGAAGTTCGATCTCTGACGCTGCTTGAGTGTTCAGACGGAGGGCCCGAGCCACTACTGGGCAGGGCCTGGCTGTTGGGTGACGGGCGCCTATAGCAAGCGAAGCATATCGTCGGGGCGCCTCGGGTGGGTCAGAACTGACCCGCCAGTGAATAAAAAGCGAGGAGACAATAATGACCATGCCTGAACAGGCAGGCCAGGGTGCGCTCGCGCCCGGCCTGAACTCAAGACAGATGTCCATGATTTCTATCGCGGGGATCATCGGTGCCGGACTGTTCATTGGATCGGCCAATGCCATCGCGAAGACCGGGCCGGCAGCGGTACTGTCCTATATCTTGACGGGAGCATTGGTGCTGCTGGTCATGCGTATGTTGGGCGAGATGGCTGTCGCCAATCCGGATAGCGGTTCATTTTCCACCTATGCCGCGCGGGCGATCGGGCCCTGGGCGGGTTTTTCCATTGGCTGGCTGTATTGGTGGTTCTGGGGCTTGATCATTCCCGTCGAAGCCATTGCTGGAGCCTATATCCTGCATCAATGGATGCCGGATATCCCTTCGTGGTTGTTTTCCATTGTCATCATGGTCGCCTTGTCGGTGACCAATCTGTTTAGCGTCAAGAATTTTGGCGAGTTTGAGTTCTGGTTTGCTTTGATCAAGGTGCTGGCCATCATTGTGTTTATTGTGGCTTGTCTGTGCGCCCTGACTGGTTTCTGGCCCTGGGTTGAGGGGGGCAAGGTGCCGATGATTCCCGTGTTCAGCAATTTCGCGCCGCAGGGCATGGGGGCCGTGCTGGCGGGCATTCTGATTACGATGTTTTCATTTTTTGGGGCGGAGATCGTGACGATTGCCGCCGCCGAAACCGATAAGCCCCAGGAAAAGATACGTAAGGCGACCAATCTGGTGGTCTACCGTATTTCCCTGTTTTATGTGTTGTCGATTTCCTTGATTGTGCTGATCGTCGGTTACGACGATCCCAGGCTGATGCAGGTGGGGTCATTTCAGCGCACGCTGGAAGTTCTCCGCTTGCCCGAGGCCAAGCTGGTAGTGGATGTGGTGGTACTGATCGCGGTGACTTCCTGCATGAACTCCGGCTTGTACACGGCCTCTCGGATGATTTATTCCCTGTCCGTCCGTGGTGATGCCCCTGCTTGTATTGCCAGGGTATCGTCCAAAGGTGTGCCTTATAACGCCGTGCTTGTATCGACCTTGGCCGGTTTTGCAGGATGTCTGGTCAATTATCTCTTGCCCGGACAGGTGTTTTCGTTCTTGCTGTCCACAACGGGGGCGATTGCCCTGATCGTTTATCTGGTCATTGCCGTGTCCCAACTACTGTCGCGTCGCCAGGCGGAAAACGCAGGCATAGATTTGCCATTCAAGATGTGGCTTTTCCCCTGGCTGACCTATTTGTCCATCACGCTGATTCTGGCAGTGCTGGTGTATATGGCGATGGTGGAGGCGTACCGTTATCAGTTAGCCATGACGTTGGGCGTGAGTGCGTGTATTGTGCTGGCGGCCTTTATAAGGCTCAGGCGCGGTTCGGGACAGCTCCCGCCAGTCAGACAGCAAGGGGCGTTGTGATCCTATGTGGTGCCTGCGGCAAGGCTTGGGTCTGCCGCAGGCTGGTCTTTATACGCGCTTTTGGACCAGGCCAGCCGCCACGGTCTGGTTTGTGCTGGGGTCGATCAAGATGAAAGAGCCGGTACTGGAATGATCCTGATAATCGTCCAGCACCAGCAGGTCGCGGCTGACCAGGCTGACACGGCCAATATCATTCAGGGACAAGGTGCCGGTGGCTTGCTGCTCTTGCAAACTATGTACATCGCGCAAGGCATGAACGGCTTGCACCTTGGCTTGCGTCAGACGAGTGCCTTGCTTTAACCAGTAAGAGCGGGTGGTATTCAAGGCTTGCTCGTCCAGCCAACATAGCTGCGCATCAAAGTGTTTGCTGGTGTTGACGTCCTCATGGGCCAGTGTCAGCAAATCGCCCCGTGAAATATCCAACTCACGATCCAATACCACGGTCACCGCGTCCCCGTCGCTGACTGAACCTTGTTCCGTGCCAGCGCGAAATAATTGTGTGATGACGGCGGTTTTCCCGCTAGGCCATACTTGAACGCTATCGCCCACATGCAGGCGGCCACCATTGAGCTGACCGGCATAGCCCCGAAAGCCGTCAGTGCGGCTGCCACCATGACGCGCTACCCATTGCACAAACAATCGGGCAGGGCGCTGAATGTTCTCGCGCAGATCCAGCGATTCGAGTAAAGGCAGCAGCGGCAAGCCTTGATACCAAGGTGTGTGCGGCGATGCCTGGGTGATGTTCTCACCCTTCAAGGCTGAAAGCGGAATGATGTGAAAGTGTTCAATCCCCAGCTGCGTAGCCAGTTGCCGATAGGCGGCATGAATGCGGTCGAACACGGCCTGATCCCAATTGACCAGGTCCATCTTGTTCACCGCGACCACGATATGACGCAGGCCCAGCAGTTTGGCAACGGTGCTGTGGCGCTTGGTCTGGGTCAGTAGCTCCCCGTCTTGGGCGCGATGTGCATCAATCAGAATGATGGCAGCCTGCGCGGTGGAGGCACCCGTAATCATGTTGCGGGTGTACTGCTCGTGGCCGGGGGTATCGGCCACGATGAACTTGCGTTTGGGAGTCGCGAAGTAGCGGTAGGCCACATCAATGGTGATGCCTTGTTCGCGCTCCGCTTCCAGGCCATCGGTTAGCAGGGCCAGATCGGGTTCGGCGTCCTCACCGCGCTTGTACTTGGAGCGTTGGATGGCCGCTATCTGGTCGGCAAACACGCCCTGGCTGTCCACCAGCAAACGGCCAATCAAGGTGGATTTTCCGTCGTCCACGGAGCCAGCAGTAATCAGACGCAGCACGCCTTGATCGGCAGCCTGCAGCCAGGCGTCATTGACGGTATTCATTAGAAATATCCTTGTTTCTTGCGGTGTTCCATGGAGGCCTCAGACGTCTGGTCATCCATACGGGTGGCACCGCGTTCGGTAATCGTGGCCAAGGCGGTTTCAGCAATAATGTCCTGCACGGATGCGGCGGTAGAGAGCACTGGGCAGGTGCAGGAAATATCGCCTACGGTGCGAAAACGCACATCGCGCCATTCGGGGGTTTCGCCATCGAGCAAGGGAGTCAGCGGGGTGATGGGAACGATCAGGCCCTGACGCTCCACCACTTCGCGCGAGTGGGTGTAGTAGATGGACGGCAGATCAATGGCTTCACGCTGGATGTATTGCCAGACGTCCAGTTCGGTCCAGTTGGAAATCGGGAAGACGCGCAGGTTCTCGCCCTTGTGAATACGGGTGTTGAACAAGTGCCACAGCTCGGGGCGTTGTGCTTTGGGGTCCCATTGGCCGAACTCGTCGCGAAAGGACACGATGCGCTCTTTGGCACGGGCTTTTTCTTCGTCGCGGCGGGCACCACCGAAACAGGCATCAAAGCCAAATTCGGCAATGGCTTCCAGCAAGGTGACCGCTTGGGCGCCGTTGCGGCTGGCTGTCTCGTGACGCAGCACCACGGTGCCGCGCGCAATGGAATCTTCCACGCTGCGTACTATCAGCTCGGCGTTCAGTTCAGCGGCGCGGCGGTCCCGAAATTCGATCACTTCCGGGTAATTGTGGCCGGTGTCCACATGCATCAAGGGAAACGGCAGCGGGCCAGGCGCAAAGGCTTTTTGGGCCAGTTGCAGCAGCACGGCGGAATCCTTGCCGCCGGAGAACAGCAGCACGGGTTTTTCAGCTTCGGCGGCGATTTCGCGCAGAATAAAAATGGCCTCGGCTTCCAGCCAGTCCAGATGAGTACGGGTAGAGAGTGGTTCGCCCATGGGGTTCCTTCAGGTGTTGACACGGCTATTCAGATTGCTGGCATGCAGGCCGCATTCCAGGCTGTCGCGCTGTTCCCACCACCAGCGCCCGGCGCGCACGTCTTCACCGGGGCGAATGGCACGCGTACAGGGCTCGCAGCCTATGGAGGGGTAGCCCTGGTCGTGCAGTGAGTTGTAGGGGATGCTTAAGCCACGGATCACGGCCCACACATCGTCCTGAGTCCATTCGATCAAGGGGTTGAATTTCTGCAGTCCAAAGACGCTGTCGTATTCCTTGCTGGACAGCTCGGTACGGCTGGCGGTTTGCTCGCGGCGCTGGCCGGTAATCCAGGCCGATCGGCCTTGCAAGGCACGGCGCAAGGGTTCCACTTTGCGGATCGCGCAGCATTCCTTGCGCAGCTCCACGCTTTCGTAGAAAGCATGCGTGCCATGGGTGCGGACGTGTTCTTGTACCCGCTCCGGATCAGGATGAAAAAACAGGATGGGGCGTTCATAGTGCTCCTGGATATGGCGGCCCAGTTGCAAGGTCTCTGCGTGAAGGCGGCCGGTATCCAGGGTGATCGTGTCCAGCTCGGGGGTGTAGATGGACATGGCATGAAACAGCACCATGTCTTCGGCGGCCAGGGAACTGGCCAGAACGGCATCCGTGTGTTCGCGTGCGATGATTTGCAGATCGTCGCGTAGCTGTTTCCACAGCATCAGTGGCCGGGCGCTCAGGGCAGTCGCGGCAGGGGCTTGGGCGGGCATGATCAGATGTCCTTGCGGCAATACCAGCACCGCCCCTGCTCAAAACGGAGTCACGTGGGCCGCGCTATTGCCTTGCATTGGTTCATGGGATGATGAGCCAGTGTGCTTGCGCGAGCCCACGCTGGGAACGAAGTATTAGTTAGGTGAATATGCTCTTGCTGTATTTAGCCGCCTTGTCATTGCGTTTTCAGGCGCGTCGGCTGGCCGCAATAATGGCAATGATGACGATGCAGGACAGCCAGGTCAGCAGGTCCACTTGCTCGCTTAACCATACGGCGGAGATCAGCACGGTCAGAAAAGGCTGGGCCAGTTGTACCTGTCCAATACGGGCCACCCCACCCATGGCCATCGCCTTGTACCAGGGGAAAAAACCCAGCAAGGACGAGAATAGGGCCAGGTAGAGCAGGGCCATGACAGACTGGGCGGCAGGCATTTCTGTCATGGAAAAAGCGAGCCCCAAGGTGGCAGGAATGGTCAGCGGCAAGCTGGCGGCCAGGCACCAGCAAATGGTGCGCCAGCCTCCCAGGGTGCGAGCCACACGGCCACCTTCGGCATAGCCTACGCCAGACATGAACACAGCCAGGGCCAACCAGATATCGCCGGTTTGCAGCGCGCCTTCACCAATATAGAAAGCGTAAAGCAGTACCAGTATGGCACCGAGCAGGCTCAACATCCAGAAGCGGCGACTTAAGGGCTCATTGCTACGGGCCGATGAAACAATCGCGGTCGCCAGAGGAATCAGCCCGCTTAACACGGCCCCGTGCGAGGACGGTACCGTCTGCATGGCAATTGAAGAGAACACAGGCCAGCCCACGATCACACCCGTACACGAAAGGGCAATACCACGCCATTCCGATGCCGTGGGGCGGCGGCTGCGGGTGGCCAGCAAGATGAGGGCTGCGCACACCCCGCCGATACTGGCTCGTGCCATCCCCACCAGCCAAGGGTCAAAGCTTTGCACCGCCAGCCGTGTCATGGGCAAGGTGAAGGCAAAGACGATAACCCCGATAAAAGCGTAGACATAGATCAGCAGTGCTGGGGTGGAACTGGGCATGGGAAGGCTGGTGCTGCGGCTCATGAAAATCACCACGGATAGGAAATAGGTTGATCACAGCTTTGAGCTTAAAATAAATAGGCGGTACAGTTACGATACAGTTCATCAGTCAGTCGATCAGACTGTATTGGTCGCATCACCGCTACAGTCGGTTTTCACGATTAAAGGTCAGCATCATGGAATGGTTGGATTGGCAGCCCGTGCGGGGTTCGGACGTGACACTAAGCGATCAGTTGGTTGCCTGGGTGCAGCAAGCCCTGCATTTGCGCTATCGGGGCGGCAGCCGGCTCCCTTCGGTGCGTCGATTGGCGCAGTCTGCTGGGGTCAGCCCCCATACCGTAGTGGCTGCGTACGACAAGTTGATGGCCTTGGGCCTGGTGGAGTCTCGACCCGGTTCAGGTTTCTTTGTGCGGGTGCGTAGCTCTGGGCGCCTGCGTTCCGAATCCTTGCACGTAGAAAAGAATGAGCCACGCAAGATAGATGTGAACTGGATGCTGAACAGTTTTATGGGGCAGAGCGACAGCGCGGGCATTCCCCGCCAGTGGCTGGACAACGACATGATTCTGGCGGCCTTGCGGCAGGTCAGCCGTAGCGCGGGCTCCAACTTGCTGGGCTATGGGCATTCACATGGCTATCGTCCCTTGCGCCAGCATATTGCGGGGCAACTGGAAGACAGCGGCATACAGGCGGATCCCGATACCCAGCTTGTCTTGTGTAGTGGCGTGACCCAGGCGCTGGATTTGCTTTTGCGCCATTGGTTGCGTCCGGGTGATGCGGTTGTTGTGGAAGATCCAGCCTGGTATTTGCTGTTTGCTCGTTTGGCTGTGGTGGATGTGCGGGTGTTCAGTGTGCCACGCCGTGCAGATGGTCCGGATCTGGCTGTATTGGAGCAACTGGCGCGTGAGCATCGTCCACGTCTGGTCATTCTGAATACCGTGGTGCATAACCCCACCGGCTTTAGTTTGAGCCCGGCGGCGGCGCACAGCATTCTGACCTTGGCTCAGACCTGGGACTTTCACATTATTGAAGACGATACCTATAGCGAGCTGCATGCCAGTCCTGCCTGTCGTCTGGCTCAGTTGGACCAGTTGAACCGCGTCACCTTGGTAGGGGGCTATTCCAAGGTGATGGCTGCTGGTTTGCGGGTAGCTTACATGGCAGCGGCTCCCGAGCTTTTACAGGCTTTGGTGAATTTGAAAATGTTGGCGGGGCTGACCTCGCCGGAATTGGGCGAGCGGGTCATTCACCGAGTGCTGGTAGACGGTGCCTATCGCAAGCATCTGGATCGCTTGCGTCGTCATACTGATCGCGATAGGCACAGAACGTTGGAGCAACTGGCTCACTTGGGTTTGGCTCCGGACGCGCCGCCCCAGGCGGGCATGTTTGTTTGGGTGGATACGGGCGTGGATACGGAAAGTTTGGTGCGCGCTTTGGGGCGTCCAGGCCATTTATTGGTGCCAGGGGCCTTGTTTTGTCCGCAACAGCAACTATCTACTTATATGCGCATTAATGTTTCTTTAGGCGATGATGCGCAGTTTTGGCAGGATTTTGCCCGTTGTTTAGTCAATGCCCAGCAATCCTCCAGTCCTGCGCTCAGCGAAGTAGCCTTATAGCTTGAACGCTGATAGTTGCACTGTCATCTCGCTCTGTTAGCATAAGTCTGTGCGACGCATAGAAAGAAGTTTTTATGCGACGTGCGATAGCTAATAGCAATGAGCGTTATTGCATTAATCAATTTTACTAATCGTCAGTGGCTTCCTATAATGGCTTTACTGTCAATGATTAATCACTCACCGGAGCAAATATGTCTTTGATCAACACCGTCATCAAACCTTTTAAAGCACAAGCTTTTCACAACGGCAAATTTATCGAAGTCAGCAACGAAACCGTTGCCGGTAAGTGGGCTGTTTTTGTTTTCTACCCAGCCGACTTTACGTTTGTTTGCCCAACCGAACTGGAAGACTTGGCCGACAACTACGCCGAGTTCCAAAAAATGGGCGTAGAGGTTTACTCCGTGTCCACCGACACTCACTTTGCTCACAAAGCATGGCACGACACCTCGGAAGCCATCAGCAAAGTGAACTACCCAATGATCGGTGACCCTACTCATCAGCTGTCGCGCAACTTTGACGTGCTGATCGAAGAAGAAGGTATCGCTTTGCGCGGTACGTTCGTAGTGAACCCAGAAGGCGAAATCAAGGTTCTGGAAATCCACGACAACGGTATCGGCCGTGTGGCTTCCGAGCTGCTGCGCAAAGTTAAGGCTGCTCAGTACATCGCCGCTCACCCCGGTGAAGTTTGCCCAGCCAAATGGGAAGAAGGCGCCAAGACGCTGACTCCTTCCCTGGATCTGGTTGGCAAGATCTAAGACCTTTTAAACACGGGTCTTAAGCGGTGGTCGGCGCGCTGCGCCGTCACCCCGGTGCCTGACCGGTTCAGGCACCTCAAGTTGTTTCGTTCAGTACAGGATAAAGGGCGTTTCACATGTTAGATGCAAACATCAAAACTCAATTGAAGGCATATCTCGAGAAGATCACGCAACCGATCGAGATCGTTGTGACGCTGGATACTGGCGCCAAGTCCGTCGAGCTGCGCGAACTGTTGCAAGAAATTGATGGTCTGTCCGACAAGACCAGCTATCGCGAAGATGCGGATGCGCAAGAGCGCAAGCCTTCCTTCCAAATTAACCGTCCCGGTACCGACATTAGCGTGAGCTTTGCGGGTATTCCGATGGGACACGAATTTACCTCTTTGATCCTGGCCCTGCTGCAAGTGGGTGGCCATGAGATCAAACTGGATGCCGCTGTGATTGAGCAGATCCGTAATCTGCCCGGCGACTTTGTTTTTGAAACGTATTTCTCGCTGTCGTGCCAGAACTGTCCTGACGTAGTGCAGGCCTTGAATGCCATGTCCGTGATCAACCCACGTATCAAGCACGTGGCCATTGACGGAGCCCTGTTCCAGGACGAGGTTCAGCAGCGCAACATCATGTCGGTTCCGGCCGTGTTCTTGAATGGCGAAATGTTCCATCAAGGCCGTGCCAGTGCTGAAGAGTTGCTGGCCAAGCTGGATACGGGCGATAACTCGGCTCGTGCTGAAGCCTTGAATGCCAAGGACGAGTTTGATGTCCTGATCGTCGGCGGTGGTCCTGCTGGTGCAGCCGCGGCTGTGTACGCTGCTCGCAAGGGTATTCGTACGGGTGTATTGGCCGAGCGTTTCGGTGGTCAGGTTCTGGACACCATGTCTATCGAGAACTACATCTCGGTGGTCGAGACCAATGGTCCTGCCTTTGCCACCGCGCTGGAGCAACACGTTAAAACGTACGATGTGGACATCATGAATCTGCATCGTGCCAAGGGTATTCGCCGCGAAGGCAAGAAAGTCATCGTAGATGTGGATGGCGGCGCTCAACTGAAAGCCAAGTCCGTGATTCTGGCTACCGGTGCCCGCTGGCGTGAATTGAATGTGCCTGGCGAACAGGATTACCGTAACCGTGGTGTGGCGTACTGCCCGCACTGTGATGGTCCGCTGTTCAAGGGCAAGGATGTAGCGGTGGTCGGTGGTGGTAACTCCGGTGTCGAGGCGGCGATTGACCTGGCTGGGTTGGTCAAGCACGTTACCTTGATTGAGTTTGGCGATGCCTTGCGCGCTGACCAGGTTTTGCAGAACAAGCTGCGCAGCATGCCTAATGTGACGATCATTACTCAGGCTCAGACGACGGAAGTTCTGGGTGACGGCGCCAAGGTTGTTGGTTTGAATTACCTGGATCGTCAGACCCAGCAAGCCAAGAGCATCAAGCTGGACGGTGTGTTCGTTCAGATTGGTCTGGTACCCAACACGGAATGGCTCAAGGGCAGCGATGTGGCTTTGTCACGCCATGGCGAGATCGAGGTTGATGTACGCGGCGCTACTTCGCTGACAGGTGTATTTGCTGCAGGCGACGTGACGACTGTGCCTTACAAGCAGATCGTGATTGCTGCCGGTGAAGGTGCCAAGGCTGCCTTGAGCGCGTTTGATTACCTGATCCGTAGTTCGGCTGAAGTTGAAGAACCGGCTGCGGAGCAAGTGACTGCTTAAGTCTTTCTGATTGTTGGATCTTGCTGTTCAAGAAGGCCACCCTGTTTAGGGTGGTCTTTTTTTGTTTTTCACCGAATGTGATTAGAGGCTGCTGTTAGGCATTAGATGTGAAGAAGACGCGACCCGCATCGCTTGGAGATGCGCTTGAGTCAATAAGATATTCAGGGTGAACGTGAGAACGTGCCAAGACTGTAGCAAGTCGCTAGAGGAATGGATGCTGATGCTTGCAAAAGGATTTGGCGTTTAGGGTATGGTTTCGGGAAAATCAGGCCGTTTGTAGGGACGTTATTTGTTATTATTCCGGTATGTCACAGGACATAAATGAGTTCCATTTTGTCGCTACATGTCGCTATGAATCTAGCAAAGCCGCCTCAGCATTGATCAGGGTTATTGGGTGTTTTCTAACGGTTCAGCGGTGTGTGTAGGCCAAAGGACGTCATTTTCCTTGTATCTAGACTCTCATACATAGAGGACATTCAATGATCAACGTCACACTCTTTCATGACGGATGCAATATTTGCTTGGGTATTGACGAGCTGATGCGCGGCGTTTTCTCGACACCCGGGCATCACTACCAGGCATTCAATCTCTCGCAGCAGCAGGAAGGTGTTGCCGATGCGCTTGCCGCTGGAGTGACGCGACTGCCCTCGTTATTAATCGATGGTCGGGTGTTAAGGCTGGATGATCATTCGCCGATCGAACATTATGTGAAGTAGTGTCGATTCAGGCGTACCATCGCGTCTAGCGTTCAGGCCGATGCATACAGTTGGTGTCGTTTCGGAAAATAAAACGTCGTGGAAGAAAAAGGAGCAAGGTAGCCATCACCTTGTTCCTTTTTATTGATCGCCATCTACCTCAGGCCAACTACCCCCCAGCACATCCGTACAAACCTGCAGCCATGCTCGGGCGGCTTGCGACAGATACCGTCCATTCCATAGCAGCGCCACTTCCCAGTTCAGCGCCGGCTCCACCACTTCTTTGGCAACCCAGTCCCCCGGTTCCAGCCGAGACAGAAACGGCTGGGGCAGCAAAGCCACCCCCATTCCCGCCTGTGCCATGGAAGCCACCCAATCCCATTGATTGCTTTGTGCCGCAATATTCGCCTGCAGTCCTGCATGGGCAAAGGCACGCCGCAACATACGGGTCAAGGCGTAGTCTTCACCCAGAAAAATCAAGGGATGCTTTTCCAGCTCCCGCAGCTTGATCTTCTTTTGTGTCCCCGTCAGCGTGTCTTTGTGGCCTATTGCCCAAACCGCATGTTTGGCTACCGGGGTGGCCGATACATTCAACTCCGGTCCCAAGGGCAGAATACTGAGGCCCATTTCAACTGTGCCTGCAGCTACCATGCGCTCAATCCCCATGCCGGTCTCTTCGTGCAGGATCAGCTCGATCTGCGGATGTCGATTCTTGAAGGTCTTGAGCACTTCTGTGAACAGCACATTAATCATGGGCGGAATGCCCAGATCCAGGCGACCGCGTTGCAAGGCCTGAACTTCGTGAACTTCTCGCAGCAAGCCCTGCATGCTCTGCAAAACCTCCTGTCCGCGCTCCAGCACAATTTTGCCGCAATCGGTCAGTTGTAATTGCCGATGATCGCGGATCAGCAAGGGCTCGCCCAGTTCATCTTCCAGCTGCTTGACCATCTTGCTGATGGTCGATTGCGTCACGTTCAGGCTCTGCGCAGCTTGCGTAAAGCTTTGATGTTTAACGGTTTCAATGAAGTATCTCAAGGATCGGATATCCATGATTGGCTGGCCTTTATTTATGATTTTTACGACTTATTGCTAGTTATTTTATTCATTATGGCGATGCTATGCTGGCTTTGTTCATAAAACATAAACGCCTGTTGTCAGGGCGATTTCGGCTTTTTCTCTCCGGCTCATACAGCCACTATTTTTAAAGCGTGATGTCGTTCTGTTGCGTGAAGATCTCGCCTGGCGCTTTCGGCCCTGGCTCCTTCCGAAAGCAACAACAGGTAGATCAATGACACAGAGACAGGAGCACACGATGTTCAAGGATCGCATTCGTTCCCCCGAATTGGAAGGCAAGGTCATGACCGCTCAGGAGGCAGCCGCCTTCTTTAAAGACGGGATGAATGTCGGGATGAGTGGTTTTACCCGCGCCGGAGACTGTAAGGTCATGCCTCGTGCCTTGGCCGAGCGGGCCCAGACTGAGCCATTAAAACTGAATGTGGTGACCGGCGCCTCGCTGGGTAATGATAGCGATGGCTTGATGGCTGAGGCCGGTGTTCTGGCCCGCCGCTCGCCGTTTCAAGTGGACTCGGTGCTGCGCCGTCATATCAATGAAGGCAAAGTCCTGTTTACTGACCAGCACTTGTCGCTGACAGTGGAGCACATGCGTTCGGGCAACTTGCCTGCCATCGACATTGCCGTCATTGAAGCGGTTGCCATTACTGAAACCGGCGCGATTGTGCCGACGACTTCGGTAGGCAATTCGGCCAGCTTTGCCCAGCAAGCCAAACACATCATTGTTGAGCTGAATCTGAGCATGCCGGTAGAGATGGAAGGCTTGCACGATATCTATGTGCCCGAAGCCCGCCCCAATCGCCAGCCGATTGAACTGACGGATGTGGACCAACGTATTGGCACCACCGCCATTCAGGTGGATCCTTCCCGCATCGTGGGTATTGTGGTGACTGATGCGATGGACAGCCCCTCCAGTGTGCTGCCACCGGATGAGGAAACGCAGGCGATTGCCGGTCACATTATCGAGTTCCTGAAAGGCGAAGTGGATGCTGGTCGTATGAGCCACTCTTTGCTGCCCTTGCAGGTGGGTATCGGTACGATTGCCAATGCCGTCACTTATGGCCTGCTGGATTCTCCCTTCACTGATCTGAAGATGTACTCGGAAGTCTTGCAGGACAGTGCAATTGCCATGCTGGACTCAGGCCAGTTGAGCTTTGCCTCGGCCTCGTCCTTGACCTTGTCCGCTCCCAAAATGGCGCAGTTCCTGGAAGGTCTGGATAACTACCGCGACAAGCTGGTGCTGCGCCCTCAGGAAATCAGTAATCATCCAGAGTTGGTGCGTCGCCTGGGCATCATTGCGATCAACACCGCCCTGGAATTTGATATCTACGGCAATGTGAACTCCACCCACGTCTGTGGCACCCACATGATGAATGGCATTGGTGGCTCTGGCGACTTTGCCCGTAATGCACACCTGTCTATTTTTGTCAGCAAGTCTGTCGCCAAAGATGGCGCCATCTCCAGTGTGGTGCCGATGGCCTCGCACGTAGACCACTGCGAGCACGATGTAGCCGTACTGGTTTCTGAATGGGGTCTGGCGGATTTGCGTGGTCTGGCTCCCCGTGAGCGTGCCCGCGTGATCATCGAGAAATGTGCCCACCCTGACTACCGTCCCGCTTTGTTGGACTATGTTGAACGCGCCAGCCAACGTGGCGGTCACACGCCCCACATCCTGGAAGAGGCCCTGTCCTGGCACGTTCGTTTCCAGCAGGAAGGCACGATGAAACAGGAGCAGTTCCAGACACAGGAGCTTGCTACTGCGTAGTCCATCAGGTCTGGTAATGCGTTGCCGAGTCAGTCCGGTAGCGTAGACCTTACAAGCTGACCTGATCGCCCCTGGCACTCCACCCGTGTCAGGGGCATTTTTTTAGCGCTAAAATTGCTGATTCTGCTGCGTTTCGCGAGGCCGGCGTGCTTGAACAAATCGGTATAGTCAATTTTTGGGCCTTTGTCGTGGGTACGGTGTTTATCGTGCTGTTACCCGGGCCCAATTCTTTATATGTCTTGGCCAGTGGCGCCGGGCATGGTGTGCGTGAAGGCTATAAAGCGGCCTTTGGCGTTGTCGTGGGCGATGGCATCTTGATGACCTTGACAGCCCTGGGCGCCGCCTCGCTGCTCAAGACGCTACCCATGTTGCATACGGGTATACGTTGGTTGGGTGCGGCCTATTTGTTGTATCTGGGTGTGCGGCTCTTGCAGTCGGCCTTCAGGCAAGGCGGCCCGGTGCAGTCCGTAGACACGCGTTTGCGCCACGACACCCGCTTTCGCAAGGCCTTGCTCCTGAGTTTGTTGAACCCCAAAGCCATCCTGTTCTTCCTGTCCTTTTTCGTGCAGTTTGTGGACCCGTCCAAAGGTCACACGGGCTTGGCTTTTATGCTGCTGGGTCTGGTGGTGGAGCTGATCAGTATTTGTTATTTGTCTTTGCTGATTTTTGGCGGCAATCGCCTGGCAGGCATTTTTCGACGTCATCAGCGTCTGTCCCGTATGGGCAATGGCTCGGTGGGGCTGCTGTTTATGGGCTTTGCTGCCCGTATGATCAGCGACTAGGCCAGCCGCTTCAGAGCGCAGCAGTTCTGACAGCACTTATTTATCAGATTTAAGGAAAACACCCATGAGTAGCAAAATCCGTGTCGGTATTGCAGGTTACGGCAATCTGGGACGAGGCGTAGAGCTGGCCCTGGCACAAAACCCGGACATGGAGCTGGTCAGCGTTTTTACTCGTCGCGACCCTGCTTCCTTGCAACTGCAAAGTGCAGGCGTGCCCGTACGTGCCCTGGACCAGATCGAACAGTACCGCAATGATATCGATGTGCTGATTCTCTGTGGTGGCTCTAAAAATGACCTGCCCGAGCAAGGCCCGGCCCTGGCACGCTGGTTCACAACCGTGGACAGTTTTGATACCCACGCCCGTATCCCCGAGTACTACGCAGCTGTCGATGCGGCCGCTCAAGGCGCTGGTACCACGGCTTTGATCGCGGTGGGTTGGGACCCGGGCCTGTTCTCGCTGAATCGTCTGTATGGCGAATGTGTCTTGCCCGTTGGTCAGACCTACACCTTCTGGGGCAAGGGGCTGAGCCAAGGACACTCCGATGCAATTCGTCGTGTCGCCGGTGTGGCCGGTGGCGTGCAATACACCCTGCCTATCGAGGCCGCAGTACAGCGCGTACGCAACGGTGAGCAGCCTGAACTTAGCACCCGTGAAAAGCATAAGCGTCAGTGTTTTGTGGTGCTGGAGCAGGGCGCGGATGCCGATACGGTGCGAGAAGCGATTGTCACCATGCCTGACTACTTTGCTGACTACGACACCGAAGTGAACTTTATCGACGCTGAAACACTGGCTCGTGACCACGCAGCTATGCCACACGGGGGGTTCGTGATCCGTAGCGGCCAATCGGGTTCGGGCTCGCAGCAAGTGGTGGAGTATGCGCTGAATCTGGGCAGCAATCCGGAGTTCACGTCCAGCGTGTTGGTCGCTTACGCGCGCGCTGCATACCGCATGAACAAGAGCGGTCAGATTGGTGCCCAGACTGTCCTGGATGTGGCCCCAGGCCTGCTCTCGCCCAAGTCGGCCGCACAGTTGCGTAAAGAGCTGTTGTAAGTTCTGTGCCCAAGTATCGGCCCGGTTCAGCCTGCCTGATCCGGGCCATTTGTCTTGTTTGATTTCAGGCGAATGATTCGGTGCGCCAATAAAGGGTAAAATAGCGCCCACTTCTTATTATTTTGAGTATTCTCATGCGCTTACTGATCGCACTATTGTTGCCGTGGTTAGGATTTTTCACGATTGGTCGTCCAGTGGCGGGTATTATTTGCCTGATCTTGCAGTTGACCCTTATCGGATGGATCCCTGCCGCGATTTGGGCGGTATACGCTCTTAGCCAATACAAGACTGATAAGAAAATCGAGCAAGCCCTGGGCAAGCGTTAAACCCTGAGCTTTTCTTTTTCTACGTCTGAGCAGGCCATGATGGGCTTGCTCAGACGTTTTATATTTTTTTGCTGATACAGCCATGACCCCATCGTCTCCCGTGGGCCATTCTTCTGAGTCTGGTGAGCAAACGGTATCCGTAGACCCCAAGGCTGTGCCACGCCTGGAACTTCGCGCTATCACCAAGGCCTATCCGGCGGTGGTGGCCAACGACAATATTTCCTTGTCTATTCTGCCGGGGCAAATTCATGCCGTGCTGGGAGAGAATGGCGCGGGCAAGTCCACCCTGATGAAGATCATCTACGGGGTGGTCAAACCAGATCAGGGCCAGATTCTGTGGGACGGTCAGCCCGTTCAGATCAGCAGCCCGGCGGCAGCCCGACAACTGGGCATTGGTATGGTGTTCCAGCACTTTTCCTTGTTTGACACCCTGACGGTCACGGAAAACATTGCGCTGGGTTTGCCTGCTTCCACTAATATGCAGGAGCTGGCGGGCCGCATTAGCGAGACTGCCAGTCAATACGGGCTGGATCTGGACCCGCAACGCCACATTCATACCTTGTCCGTGGGTGAGTGCCAGCGGGTGGAAATTGTGCGTGCCTTGCTGGGCAAGCCCAAGCTGCTGATTCTGGATGAACCGACATCGGTACTGACGCCGCAGGCGGTGCGCCGTTTGTTCGGCACCTTGCGTCAGTTGGCCGCAGAAGGTTGCAGCATTGTCTATATCAGCCACAAGCTCGATGAGATCCGCGAGCTGTGCCATGCCTGTACGGTCATGCGCATGGGCAAGGTCACGGGTTACTGCGATCCCCGCGAGGAAACCACGGCCAGCCTATCGCGCCTGATGATTGGTGCTGAACCTCAGTCGCTGGGTGAGCGCAGCATGCAGCAAGGCGGCACGCTCTTGCAGGTACGTCATCTGCAATTGAACAAATCTCATCCGTTTGCCTGCGAATTGCAGGATGTCAGTTTTGATCTGCACCAGGGCGAAATTCTGGGTGTGGCCGGTATTTCCGGCAATGGTCAGCAGGAGTTGCTGGCGGCCTTGTCGGGTGAAGATACCCGCGCGCAGGCAGACATGATTTTGCTGGACGGCCAGGCGATTGGCCAGCGTGATGCGGCCTGGCGACGTGACCAGGGCATGGGTTTTGTCCCCGAAGAGCGCCTGGGGCGCGGTGCGGTGCCAGAGTTGTCTCTGGCCCAAAATCTGCTGCTATCTCATCAAAACCCGGAAACGGTAAAACGGGGTTTTCTGCGCTTTTCCAGCATCCGCCGTCTGGCAGGCGGGATTATCAAGCGGTTCCGCGTCAAAACCTCCAACGAGCAGGCCGCTGCCAACAGCCTGTCGGGCGGGAATTTGCAAAAATACATTATTGGCCGTGAAGTCACCCGTCAGCCGCGCATTCTGGTGATTGCCCAGCCAACCTGGGGCGTAGACGTCGGGGCCGCTGCCCAGATTCACGCCGAGCTGCTGGCTCTGCGCGATGCGGGCTGTGCCTTGCTGGTGATCTCCGAAGAGCTGGACGAATTGTTTGCGATTGCCGATCGCCTGATTGTTATCTCCAAAGGTCGTATGTCTCCTTCTATTCCCGTGGCGCAAGCCAGTGTTGATCAGATTGGGCAATGGATGAGCGGTTTGTGGGAGGAGGGTGAGCATGTTCAGGCTTGAGACTCGTGCCACGCCCTCTACCTTGATGGCCTGGTGTTCGCCTTTGTTGGCGGTCTTGTTGACCATGGTGGTTGCCGGAACCTTGTTCTGGTCCTTGGGCAAAGATCCCCTGGCGGGCCTGAATGTGTTTTTTCTGGAGCCTTTGCGTGACCTGAATGGTTGGGCAGAGGTAGGCGTCAAGCTGATTCCTTTGCTGCTGATCTCTGTCGGTCTGGCGATTTGCTTTCGGGCCAATATCTTCAATATCGGGGCAGAAGGGCAGTTGGTGATGGGCGCTTTGGCAGCCGGAGCCTTTGTTTTGCAGGTAGACAATGGCGAGAACGGCGGCTTTTTTCTGATTAGCATTGCCTTGGCCTGCGGCATGCTCGGTGGCATGGCCTGGGCGGCGATTGTGGCTTTCCTGAAAGATCGCTTCAATGCCAACGAGATTCTGGTGTCCCTGATGCTGGTCTATGTGGCCCAGCACCTGCTCAGCTACCTGGTGCATGGTGCCTTGCGTGATCCTGACGGTTTTGGTTTTCCGCAATCCAGTCTGTTTTCTGATGGGTTTCTCTTGCCTGCCGTCTTGCCGGGTACGCGTTTGCATACTGGTATTGTGCTGGCGCTGATTGCCTCGGTTGCTGCATGGCTTTTCCTGACACGCAGCATGGCCGGTTTCCGCTTGCGAGTGGGCGGTATGGCGCCGTTGGCGGCTCGTTACGCGGGTTTTTCTTCCCGTAAGGCCTTGTGGAGTTCTTTGCTGATTTCAGGTGCACTGGCCGGTCTGGCCGGAGCCGCAGAGGTGATGGGGCCAGTCGGGCAATTGACCCCTTCTATTTCACCCGGCTATGGTTTTGCGGCCATCATCGTGGCTTTTGTGGGGCGACTGCACCCACTGGGACTGATTTTCTCTTCGTTTGTGATGTCTTTGCTGTATATCGGTGGGGAACTGGCTCAAAGTCGATTGGGCCTGCCCAATGCGATTACCGGCATTTTCCAGGGCATCCTCTTGTTTTCCTTGTTGGCTTGTGACGTGCTCATCACCAAGCGTTTGGTCTGGAGAAAGTAATGGACGCGATTGCACCTTTGCTAGCCGCAACCATCAACGCAGGCACCCCATTGCTCCTGGCGGCCTTGGGTTTGCTGATCAATGAAAAATCGGGCGTTATCAATCTGGGCTCGGAAGGCATGATGCTGATGGCCGCCATTGTGGGCTTTGCTGTGGCCGTGCAAACAGGCAGCCCGGCCTTGGGCTTTGTGCTCGGCGCGGTTGTGGGGGCCGTGATGGCCGCTGCCTTTGCTTGGTTGACGGTCTGGCTAGGCGCGAATCAGGTGGCTTGTGGCTTGGCCTTATCGCTATTTGGGGTCGGGGCCTCGGCCTATATCGGTCTGCCTTTCACCGGCAACTCTCTGACTGTCACCAAGCTATCCATTCCGGTTCTGAAAGATATTCCCCTGATTGGGCCAGCGTTCTTCCAGCAACACTATATGGTGTATGTCTCCTGGGTGCTGTGCATTGCCGTGGCCTGGTTTTTGGCCCGTACACGTTCTGGCTTGGTCTTGCGCGCAGTGGGTGAGTCGCCTGCTTCAGCGCATTCGCTCGGTTATAACGTGCGCTACATTCGCCTGGGCGCCTTGATGTTCGGGGGTGCTTGCTGCGGTTTGGCTGGTGCCTTCATCTGTCTGGTCTACACACCCATGTGGGTAGAGAATATGGTCGCTGGGCGTGGCTGGATTGCTCTGGCGTTGACGACCTTTGCAACCTGGCGTCCCTGGCGCGTCATGCTGGGCGCTTACTTGTTCGGTGGGGTCACGATCCTGACCTATCATGCGCAGGCTCTGGGTGTTCCGGTAGCCTCGCAATTGCTGGCCATGATGCCGTATCTGGCCACGATTATTGTGCTGGTTTTAATTTCTCGAAACGCTAACTGGATCAGGTTGAATATGCCTGCATCGCTTGGCAAAAACTTCAATCCCAACAACTAGAGGACTGACATGACTGGAAACTTTATGCGCAAGGCCCTGATGGCCGCTGCCATCGCTTCCCCCCTGGCCGCCTTGCCTGTGTCCGCTCAGGCAAACGATCAAGAACCCCTGAAAATCGGTTTTGTGTATGTCAGCCCTATCGGTGAAGCCGGTTGGACTTGGCAGCAGGATATTGGCCGTCTGCAAATGGAAGAGGCCCTGAAAGGCCGTGTGGTTACTCAGTACGTGGAAAACGTGCCTGAAGGCGCCGATGCAGAGCGTGTCATTCGTGATCTGGCCCAGCAAGGCAACAAGCTGATTTTCACGACCTCGTTTGGCTACATGAACCAGACGCAGAAAGTGGCCAAGCAGTTTCCAGACGTGAAATTCGTCCACTCCACTGGCTACAAAACAGCGCCTAACGTGGCGACCACCAACGCCCGTTTCTACGAGTCCCGTTACCTGGCTGGCGTGCTGGCGGGCAAGATGACCAAATCCAATGTGGTCGGTTACGTGGGTGCTCATCCCATTCCTGAAGTGTTGCAAGGTATCAACGCCTTTGCTATCGGTTTGAAGAGCGTGAACCCCGAAGCCCAGGTGCGCGTGGTGTGGGCCAATAGCTGGTACGACCCAGGTAAAGAACGTGATGCGGCTGTGACCTTGCTGGGTCAGGGCGCAGACGTGGTGACTCACCACACCGACTCCACTGCCACCGTGCAAGCGGCGGAAGAAGCGGGCAAGTACGCTATTGCCTACCACTCCGACATGAGCAAGTTCGGCCCTAAAGCCCAACTGGCTGCTGTGACCCACCACTGGGGTGACTACTTCACTCGCAAGGCCACTGAAGTTCTGGATGGCAAGTGGCAGAACGACAGCACCTGGGGTGGCCTGAAGTCCGGTATGGCGGCTTTGGAAGGCTTCGGTCCCGAAGTGCCCGCTGACGTGAAAGAGTTTGTTCTGGCCAAGCAGGCCGAGATCGAGGCTGGTACGCTGCAACCTTTTGCCGCTCCTATCAAGGACAACGACGGCAAGGTACGTCTGGAATCCGGTTTCCTGGATGACGATGCGTTGAACCGCATGGACTACTACGTGGAAGGCGTGGCCAGCAAACTGCCCAAGCAGTAATCTGCCCCGCAGTTTGTAGATACACAAAGCCCCTTGCTGGATAGTCCAGCAAGGGGCTTTGCAATGTGTGGCTGCTGCGGCTTTTCTGGCTGTTGCTCAGGCTCAGCCCAAGTGCGTTCGGTATTGCCTCTGGGGCGGGTTTGTAGTCAGCCTATGACGACAGAGTCGATACACCGAGCAGACCCCAGACTATGCCGTTCGTGCAGGCCGCTTGCGTCCCAAGCGCGCCGAGGCCCGCATCCAGCGTAGCGTCATCAGCACGGCAACCACAGACAAACCTGTTACCAGTCCGATCCAGATTCCCATCCCTCCCATATTGAACTGGAAGGCCAGTAAAGAGCCAGTAGGAACACCCAGCACCCAATACCCTAGCAAGGCCAGCAGCATGGGTATGCGCGTGTCATGCAGGCCACGTAGCATCCCTGCAGCTACAGCCTGGGCACCATCACTGATCTGGAACAAAGCGGCCAGCGCCAGGAAGGTAATGGCAAGTTCAATAACGTCCTGGTTTTCGGCGACATCCAGGTCCAGGAACAGGCTGATCAACGTCAAGGGGGCGAACCAGAATACCAAGGCAGCCAAGCCCATAAAGCCTACGCCCAGGATGTAGGAAATCCAGCCGGCACGACGTGCGCCTAAAGGATCGACCCGGCCTGCGGCCAGCCCCACACGGATGGTGGCGACCTGGCTGAAACCTAAAGGAATCATGTAGGACACTGCGCAAATCTGCATGGCAATCGCGTGCGCAGCCAGATCAGATTGTCCCAGCACGCCCATCATCATGACGGCGGCGTAAAAGACCAACGTTTCCAGGGTGAAGGTAATCGCAATGGGAATACCCAGTGCCCACATTTTCCACAGACGCTTAAAACTCCACTGCCAGGCTTCGTTGAACAGGTAGTAGCGTCTAAAACGCGGGTCGCTCAGCACGATCCAGCTTAACGCTGCAAACATGAATACGCTGGATACGGTCGTGGCCAGTCCCGCGCCCGCCAATCCCATGGCAGGCAAGCCCAGCTTACCGAAGACCAGGAGCCAGCCCAGTATGGCATTGATACCAATGGCCGTAATCGCCACCGCCAAGGTCCATCCAGGTTTTTCCATGGCCGCCAGAAATGAGCGCAGCACGATGTAACCCAAGTAGGGCAGCAGGGCCCATTGCAGGGTATGCATATAGGTCACGGACCGCGCCGCGACGACAGGGTCTTGGCCCATCATGAGCAAGATGTGCTCGGCATTCCACAGCACAATCCAGGCCGGCAGGGTAATGAGCAAAGCGGTCAGAAATCCGTGGCGAATGATCTGCTGGGATTCGCGTACATTGCGCAGTCGTCGTCCCAGTGTCGTGGCCAGCATGGGAACGACAGCCGATACCAGCCCCATGCTGAAAATCATGAAGGCTTGGTATAGGCTGGCGGACAGAGAGCCGGCAGCCAGCTCATCAGGGCCCAGTCGGCCCATGTAAATCATATTCGTTGCCAACAGACTGACTTGCGCCAGATTTGTCAGAATCAGGGGGCCGCCCAAGCGCATGGACGATTGCAGCTCCGCCAGCCAGAGCTGGGTCGGGCCGGGAGTGTGAGACTTTGCAAACATGGTTTATTGGGGGCGAGGCAAAGACCAGGTGCTGATCACTTGTGCAACAGCCGGGCCGCCGTTGGCCGGTTCCAGCAGAACATCACCCGCACAGGTACGGCCTGTCTTGTGAATCCGGGCGTGCGCCAGAATATCGCCGGGAGGGGCTTTGCGCAGAAAGTTGATGGTCAGGCTGGAGGTGACGGCATCGGGGTTGCCGGTGGCACCGACCACAGCGGCATAGAGCGCCAGGTCCGCCAGCCCCATCAACATGGGGCCTGCCACCATGCCACCCATACGTTGGTGTGCATTGCGTTCGGGCAGGCGTAAACAGGCGTTGTCGTGGCCAATGTGCACGACATCAATACCCAGAACGGCGGCAAAGGGATGCAGGCGTTCTAAAAGATCACGAAATTGAACAATATCGATTTTGGGTTCGGGTGCAGTGTGTGTGCTGGTCATGACATCGTTACTGAAAAGAAGGCCGTTGTAAGAGAGGCAGACTGGCTGGTACTGTATCAGATCGCCTCGCGTATCGGGGGAGCTCGGCGGCAGGCTGCTCAAAGTGGGGCCAATTCCAATCGACCAAAAAGAAGTGAGGAGCATCATGAAACGCAGCGCAGTTGTTCTAGGCTTAAGTGTGCTGGCTTTGACCAGCACCGTGATGGCACAGGGGCATGCAGGCCATGGTAAGCCCCAAGCGGTACGTGCCTTGAGCACACAGGTCCATGCCAGTCAATGCTGGGTGCGTATGCTGCCGGAGCCTGCGCCTTCGGCCGCGTATCTGGAGCTGGAAAACAAGGGTGAGCAGAGTGTGGCTTTGGTAGGGGCCAGCACCTTGTCGTTCGGGCATGTGATGCTGCATCAGACGACCGAACACGATGGCATGTCACGCATGTCGCATACGTCCGAGGTGGAGATTCCAGCAGGTGGCACATTACGTCTGAAGCCCGGCGCTTTTCATGTGATGCTGGGGCAGGCGAAAGAGGATCTGGCGCTGGGCGAACGCATTATCCTGAGTCTGCATCTGTCTGACGATACCCAGGTCCAGGCCGAGTGCGAGTTACGGCCCGCCAAGACACAGGCTTACTGATTCAGGCTGGCACTTCCATAGAAAAAGGACCGTCTCTGAACTGCCCCCAAAAGCTTGGACGGCTGTCTAACTTTTTTGGGGGCAGTTCAATCAAGCGTGCAGTTTTGCTTTCGTGCTCAGGCTTGTAGTGCTGTTAGTACAGCCTGGTTGAATGCTTTTGGATTGGCCAGATTCATACCATGGGCCGCCAAAGGGATGCGGTGCAACTGGTCCTCGCGTCGGTGCTGACGAATGATGTCCATGCAATGATGGTAGCGCGTGGGACTGTTCTCGCCCGTGATGAAGCTCAAGGGCGCATCCAGCTGTTTGAGCCATTCCAGACTCGGCCCCAGGTTGGGCTCCTGCTGCTGATCCAGCATGGTATGGGCGTTGTCCTGAATCATCTCGCGGAACCAGCGAGTCATTTGCTTCCAGGTTCCCGAGCCATTGACCGTATCCACAAACAGAGCCATGGCACCATCACGATCGCCCTGTTCCAGGCGTTCGGCCACTTGCTGGAACAAAGGGGCATAGGAATAGGCGCCAGGAGTCGGGAAACCGGGGTCTGCCAAGGTCAGGCTGGCCACTTGCTCGGGCATTCGTTGAGCCAGCAGCAGGGCAACATGACCGCCGCGAGAATGCCCTACGATATGCACTTTCTCGCCAGGAATATGCTGGTCCAGCAAGGCCTGCAAGTCCTGGGCGTGTTGCGCTGTGCTGAAGTGACCGGGGCTGGGTGCGCCGGGCCAGTAGGAGCGCAGGCTGGGAGCCAGAACCCGATACTGGGTGGCAAAGGCGGGGATCTGCCAACGCCAGTATCGCCAGTCGCACAGAGAACCATGAACCAGCAACACGGCTGCGCCTTGCCCTTGGTCTACAAATGTGTGGCGATAGCCTTGTGCGGTCAGTTCAAGGGTGGAGAAGTCGGCAAAGGGGGGTGTCATGGCAAGCAGTACAAGTCAGGCAAGAATCAGTCGCCTAAAAAAACAGACCGGGTTTGAACCCGGTCCGTATGGCGTTACACGCGGGGTAATTATTCCAGCAGCTTCAGGCGGCTGCGCGCGGTCTCGGCCGCTTCAGATTGTGGGTAGTCTTTGACGATACGCTGCAAGGTGGTTTTGGCACCGCTCAGATCGTTCAGTTCGATCTGGCTGGATGCCGTCACCATCAAAGCATCAGCAGCGCGAGGGCTTTGTGGGGACGCTTTCACAAAAGCCTGCAGCTTTTGGATGGATGTCTTGAAGCTTTTGATGGCATATAGGCTGCTGCCTTCGTAAAAGCGCACTTCATCGGCCAGAACGCTGGAGGGGTAGGCGGCCAGAAAACCGGCAAAAGCATCGGCTGCGGGTTTGTATTGGCCAGCGCGATAGGCGTCCATGGCGCTGTCAAAGACAGCTTGTTCTTGTGGGTCTGCGGCATGAGGGCTTTGCTGTCCGGCAGGCGCATTGTTCTGGCCCTGACCGCTGGCTTGCCAGCTCAGTTTTTCGACTTGGCCGCGCAGTGAGACAACTTCAGAGCGCAGGGTGTCAATTTGATCTGCCAGTTGCAGGCGAGCTTGGGTATTTTGCTCGTGCATCTGACGAATTTGCTGACGCAGCTCCAAAATGGCGCGTCGGGCCTCGTCATCGGCAAAGGCCTTGGCCGGCAGGCTGGCGAATAGGGCGGCCGTCGCGAACAAGGCAACGGTCGCAAGACGAAAAGGCTTTTTATAAGCGTGCATAGTGAAGTCCGTTAAAAAATGTGCATCCGCAATGCGCAGGCTCCTCACCTGCCGGTTTCCCCTCTGTCGGGGGCTGTAATCTGGGGGGCTTTGGCCGGCCTGGCGAGCCCGTTGTCCAGCATAACGAATTTTCAGTGGATCGGGCACAGCGCCGATAAAAAACGCCGCGGCGTTAACAACCGCCACGGCGTCGGAACCACTTGGTCGATGCAGAAATTATCGTTGGTAAACGATGTCTGCGCGACGGTTTTCGGCGTAATCAGCTTCGGTGTTACCCAAGGCTTTTGGACGCTCTTTACCAAAGCTCACAGCTTCGATCTGGCTGTTGCTCACGCCCAGCAGACCCAGCATACGTGCCACGGCATCGGAACGACGCTGACCCAGAGCCAGGTTGTACTCAGCACCACCACGCTCGTCGGTATTACCTTCGATGCGCACGGTTTGCTGAGGATGGCTGCTCAGGTACGAGGCGTGCATTTCTACCAGGCCACGGTACTGTTCGTTCACAACGTAGCTGTCGTAGTCAAAATATACCGAGCGTTGTTGTGCCAGTGGGCTTTGAGGATTGAAAGGGTCCATGATCTGGCCTGCGCTAGCAGAGTCTGATCCAGTACCGCCGGTTGAGCCGGAGCCTGATTGATCCAAAGGCACCGAGCTGCAAGCAGCAAGGGTTACAGCCATGGCGGCGAGGGTAAGACTTTTAAGAATGCGCGAGCTCATTTGAATTCCTTTTGAAAAAGAGTCACACAGGATGTCAGTTGGTAAATGGTCCCCAGGTGGGTTCGCGTACTTTGCCATTCAATGACGAGAGGGTCTGACGAACGCGACCGTCCACGGATGTTACAGCTAGGACACTGCGCCCCCCCTGAACAGAACTATATAAGATCTGCATCCCATTAGGGGCGAAACTCGGAGACTGATCGTCGGGACCTGTCGTCAGCAGTTGCTCAGACCCTGATGCCATATCTTGAGTGGCAATTCGGAAAGCACCGTTTCTGCGTGTGACGTATACAAGCCTAGTACCGTCCGCAGAGACCTCCGGTGAAATATTGTAACTCCCGTTGAAGGTAATGCGTTGTGCGTCGTTTCCTCCCAGGCTTACTTTGTAAATATTGGGAGCGCCACCACGATCACTGACAAATACAAGGGAGTTGCCATCAGGCATAAAACTCGGTTCAGTATCGATCAGGGGTGAACGCATCACACGACGCAAGCCCGAACCGTCTGCATTTAGCGTGTAAATCTGCGAAATACCGTCTCTGGAGAGCACAACAGCTAGCTGATTGCCGTTGGGAGCCCATGCTGGACTACTGTTGTTGCCTTTGAAATTGGCCAGTGGCTCACGATGGCCAGTGGCCAAAGTTTGCACATATACAACAGGTTTATCGTTCTCAAAGCTCACATAAGCCAGCTTTTTACCGTCAGGGGACCAGGCTGGCGAGATGATTGAGTGTCGAGAACGCAACATTACCTGTGGATTTTGTCCGTCGGCGTCAGCAATTTGTAACTCGTAGTTGTTGCCCGTTTGCAACACATAGGCCAGGCGTGTCGAAAAAACGCCCCGTACACCGGTGATTTTTTCGTAGATACGGTCGGCAATCTGGTGGGATATGCGACGTAACTCTTTCTCGCTGCCCGCAAAAGCCACCCCATCCAGCTGTGTTTGACGAACGGAATCCACCAGGCGATAGCTGATGGAGTATTGCCCGCCGGTCTGGGCGACCGAGCCGTAGGCCAGGTAATCAGCCCCCCGGTTGCGCCATTCGTCGTAGGCGATGGTGCTTTCTGCATTCAGACCAGCACCGGTGGCATTGATCAATTGAAATTGACCCGAACGAGTCAAGTCGGCGCGAATCACTTCGGCCAGGGACTGGCTGGCCGGGTTATCAGCAAAATCGGCGATCGCGATGGGGTACTGGGTAGCACCCACACCCGATATATCGACCCGCAGTTGGGCCTGAGCCGGTTGGCTGGCGAACATGCCAGCGGCCAGGGCAAACGCTCCAGTGGCCGTGGCGCGCCAATGACGACCTAAGGTCGCCAGGGCAGGGGTAGCGGCGGTCATTATGCAATCTCCTGATTAATCGAACATGCGGTATTCGCCATCAATATACGATGGATACTGCCCGCTAGGCGGTTTGGGGAAAGGGCTGCAACGGGCAAGTCCCTTGGATACGGCATCATCGAATAGAGCGATGCCGGACGATCGTTTGATTTGAACGCGGTTAGGGGTGCCATCGGCATTCAGGTCCACGCGGTACTGCAAAGTAGGGTTGCCGCGTACTTCGGAGCGCGCAGGGGTGCTGTAGACCACGCCAGGCTGCACGCAAGCGCGCACCTTGGCGGCATAGCCACCGTCACCACCGCCGCCGCCAGCCTGGTTGCGGTCTGCGGTACCACCGGGGCGGCCAGGAGCACCTTCGCGCATGGCGCGACGGAACGCTTCTTCCTTGGCCTTGCGCTCGGCGTCCGCCTTGGCTTTGGCGGCAGCAGCAGCGCGAGCCTTACGTTCAGCATCCGCTTTGGCTTTGGCCTCGGCGTCTGCCTTGGCCTTGGCTTCTGCATCGGCTTTGGCTTTGCGTTCGGCATCAGCACGGGCTTTGGCGTCGGCCTCTGCTTTGGCCTTGCGTTCGGCTTCCGCCTTGGCTTTAGCTTCTGCTTCGGCCTTGTCCTTGCGTTCCTGTTCCTGCTTTTCCTTCTGTTCACGTTCACGTCGTTCAGCGGCTAGCTTGTCCTGACGCTGTTTTTCCTGACGCTCTTGTTCCAGCTTTTCTTCACGTTCTTTTTGCTCGCGTTCTTTGCGAGCTTGCTCCAAAGCGATCTCGGGATCGACTTCGGGTTCAGCAGGAGGTGTGACCTTTTCAGGTTCAGGAGGTGGCTTGGGTGCCGGAGGCGGTTCGGGTTCCGGTTCAGGCTTGGGTTCTGGCTCTGCAACTGGTTCAGGCTCAGGTTGTGGCTCTGGCTCGGCCTCGGGGGCTTCGGGATCCGCATTGACGGCCGCGTCGGGCGCGACACCGTCCATCCACAATTCGACCTGCACCGCATTGGGTGTTTTGGGCGCAGTAGAAAAAAGGGCTCCCGCCAAAATGGCGAGCAGCAACAGCCCGTGCAGACCCAGGGCGATGAGCAAGCCGCGCCGATCTTCCTTTTGCTCAGGCGAGCGCAGCGCCTGATTGCGGGTATTGCGTGTTCTGTGCTTCATTCAGTTCAGGTTTTTCGCGCCGGATGGCGAGCACGCTATCCGGCCAGAGGTTATTTGCCAGCGTCAGGGTCGCTATTGCGATCGACGATCAGACCCAGGCGGTTGATGCCATTGGAGCGCAGCTCATCCATCAAGCCCATGACGGTCTCGTAGGGAACCTTGCCGTCGGCGGCGATGACAACCGGACTGTCGGCCTGCATACGCGAGCGTACTTCATTGAGCAGTGTGGACTTCTCGATGTTCATGAACTCGGAGCCCGCATCGCGCAAGCGTATGGCCAGTTTGCCGTCCTTATCAACCTGGATTTCCACCGGCTTGGCAGGTACTTCGGAGGCTTGGCCTACCGAAGGCAGTTCCACCAAACCAGGGGTAATCATGGGAGCGGTGACCATGAAGATCACCAGCAGCACCAGCATCACGTCGATATACGGTACGACGTTGATTTCATTTTTCATGCGCCGGCCATGACGGCCGGTGCTTCCACGCATCGATGGCATCAGTTCACCTGCCGCTGCAAGATGTTCAGGAATTCGTCGATAAAGCTGTCAAAGCGGATCGAGATACGATCGAGCTCGTTGGTAAAGCGGTTATAGGCCACCACCGCAGGGATGGCGGCAAACAGACCAATAGCCGTGGCAATCAGGGCTTCGGCAATACCGGGAGCCACCGAGGCCAGGGTTGCCTGCTGCATGCCCGACAAACCGATAAAGGCGTGCATGATCCCCCAGACGGTACCCAGCAGCCCGATGTAGGGGCTGACCGAACCGGCAGAGGCCAGGAAGTTCAGATGTGTTTCCAGCGTATCCATTTCGCGTTGATAGCTGGCACGCATGGCACGACGTGGGCCGTCCAGCAGGGCAGGCCCCGAGCTTTGACTGCGACGGGCCTTGATGAATTCAGTCATGCCGGCTTCAAAAATACGGGCCAAGGCCCCGTGTTCAGCACGACGCGAGGAGATGGATTGCTGAAGCACGGCCAGATCGCCACCCGCCCAGAAGTCGTCCTCAAAACGGCGAGTCTGCTCCAGCGTGCGTTTAAGTGCAGCCCGTTTACTGAAGATATAGGCCCACGAGAGAATCGAGATTCCCAGCAGGATCAGCATGACAAGCTGAACGGGAATACTGGCATCGAGAAGTAGCGAAATCAGCGACAGGTCGCTAGTAGCTTGCATGGTCAGTCCTGAACCTTTTCCAAGAGGGTACGTAAATCAGAGTCCAGCTTGCTTGGACGAAGCGTGTTGGCGTCAACGCAAACAATTTGGATGGTGCTTTGGCATAACAGTTCCCCACCTCGCAGGGCACCTTGTTCAAAATGGATGGTAGCCGACCCCAGTTGGGTAATCCGGCTGCGTACCGAGATCAAATCATCGAGCCGGGCAGGTTTGAGATATTGTATTTCAACCTTCTTGACTACGAACAGGCGTTGATTCTGCTCGGCTACATCGGATTGGTTTACGCCCAGGTTCCTGAGCCATTCTGTGCGCGCACGCTCAAAGAATTTCAGGTAGTTGGCGTAATATACGATCCCCCCAGCGTCGGTGTCCTCGTAATATACGCGAATATCAAGCCGAGCCTGGGTGTCCCACTTGTCAGTAAGCATGTCGTTCGTAAAAGAGTTTATGTTGACGGGCAGGGCATGGCCTACGGCCAGCCCTGCTTGGAGTCTTTACAGCGAGGCCAGACGCTCCACGCTGACCTGAGCAATCTGCTCGACCGGGACGTTGGTGCTGCTGGCATCACGGCGTGCCTGCATTTCAACGACGCCCTCTTTCAAGCCGCGCTCACCGATCGTAATGCGTAGCGGCACGCCAATCAGTTCCCAGTCGGCAAACATGATGCCGGGGCGGGCGTCGCGGTCGTCCAAAATGACATCCACGCCTTGTTCTTTGAGCTGCGTGTACAGATCCGTCGCAGTCTGACGTACCGCATCGCTCTTGGTAAAGCCGATCGGGCAGATTACCACTTCAAACGGGGCCAGGGCGCGAGGCCAGATCATGCCACGCTCGTCGTGGTTTTGTTCGATGGCTGCGGCCGCAATACGGCTGACACCAATGCCATAACAACCCATTTGCATGACAGCCGGTTTACCATCAGTTTCCAAAAAGGTGGCGTTCAGCTTCTTGGAGTAGACATCGCCCAGGAAGAACACGTGGCCCACTTCAATGCCGCGCTGGATGGCCAGCTTGCCGCCCTCAGGAGCCGGGTCGCCGTGAACCACGTTGCGCAGGTCTGCCTTGATGGGTTCGGGCAGGTCGCGACCCCAGTTCACGCCGGTGTAGTGAAAGCCCTCTTCGTTGGCGCCACAGACAAAGTCGCTCATGTTGGCAACGGTCAGGTCGGCAATGACTTGCACTGCTTGACGTGTGCCGATCGGGCCCAGATAGCCGGGCTTGCAGCCAAAGACGGCCACAATCTCTTCTTCGGTTGCCAGACGGTGACCTTTTTCAAAGCCGGCCAGTTTGGAAACCTTGATGTCGTTGACCTCATGGTCGCCGCGAATCAGCAGCAGGTACACAGTCGTCTTGGTTTGCCCATCTTCTTCAACATCGGTAGCCACCACCACGGATTTGACCGTGGCAGTCAGGTCCAGTCCTAGTTGTTGAGCGACCAGTTCGCATTTTGGGGCCTCTGGTGTGGCGGTCTTGACCAGCGCTTGGCCAGGAGCGGCGCGCTCAGCCAGAAGGCAAGGGGCGGGAGCCAGTTCGATATTGGCAGCGTAGTCGGTGTCAGGGTTGTAGACCAGCAAGTCTTCGCCGGTATCGGCAATAACCTGAAACTCATGGCTGCGCGAACCGCCAATGGAGCCGGTATCAGCCGCCACGGCACGGAAGTCCAGACCTAGACGAGCAAAGATACGCATATACGCGTCGTACATATTGTCGTAACTGGCCTGGGCGTCTTCGGCGTTGCGGTCAAAGGAGTAGGCGTCCTTCATGGTGAATTCGCGGCCGCGCATCAAGCCAAAACGGGGACGACGCTCGTCACGGAACTTGGTTTGAATATGGTAGAAGTTAATCGGCAATTGGCGCCAGCTGTGGATTTCGTTGCGGGCGATGTCCGTGATGACTTCCTCAGAGGTGGGCTGCAGCACGAAGTCGCGTTGGTGGCGGTCCTTGATTCGTAGCAGCTCGTCGCCATATTTTTCCCAACGGCCAGACTCTACCCAGAGTTCGGCGGGCTGGACTACTGGCATCAGCAACTCAATGGCGCCGGAGCGGTCCATTTCCTGACGAATGATGTTTTCAATCTTGCGCAGCACGCGCAGGCCCATAGGCATATAAGTGTAGATACCGCCGGCGGCTTTGCGTATCATGCCGGCGCGCGTCATGAGCTGGTGGCTGGCAACTTCGGCCTCGGTAGGCGCTTCTTTCAGGGTATTAATGTGATACTGGCTAGCATGCATGGTAGGGAACTCGTCAGGTACGTATAATCAGATTTAATTGTATTGAATTCGTTAGAGGTGGCCTATGTTAGATCGTGAAGGCTACCGTCCTAATGTCGGAATTATTCTCGTTAATCGCAAAAACGAGGTTTTTTGGGGCAAGCGTATTCGGGAACATGCCTGGCAGTTCCCGCAAGGCGGTATCAAATACGGCGAAACACCCGTACAGGCGATGTACCGCGAACTGCACGAAGAAGTGGGCTTGCTGCCAGAGCATATCCGTATATTAGGCCGGACGCGAGATTGGCTTCGCTACAACGTGCCCAATCATTTTGTACGTCGGGAGGCGCGTGGCCATTACAAGGGCCAGAAACAAATCTGGTTCCTGTTGCGACTGGTAGGGCGAGACAGCGATGTCTGCCTGCGCTCTTCCTCGACGCCGGAGTTTGATGCATGGCGTTGGAGTCAATATTGGGTGCCACTTGATTCAGTGATTGAGTTCAAGCGGGAAGTCTATCAGCAAGCGCTAAACGAGCTGTCGGATATTTTATTCCGGCGGCGCCAGGAAAATCGTTATTTACGTCAGCGCCCCCCAAGCGCAATTGATGCCGATACCGTAGACAGCAGGGATCATGCGCATATTATTGGTTGAAGACGAGTTGGAAATGGCCGCGTGGCTGGAGCGGGCTTTGGCGCAAAGTGGTTTTTTGCCCGATCCCGCTCATGATGCCCGAACGGCAGAAGTGTTGTTGACGGCCCATGAATATGATGCGGTTGTGATGGATTTGCGCCTGCCCGATAAACACGGGCTGGTGCTTTTGCGCGAGATGCGCGAACGCGGTGATCACACTCCCGTGCTGATCCTGACCGCTCAAGGCGCCTTGCAAGACCGTGTTCGTGGTCTGAATCTGGGCGCCGACGATTTCCTGACCAAGCCCTTTGCCCTGGAGGAACTGGAGGCTCGTCTGGCTGCTTTGGTGCGGCGCAGCCGTGGCCGTGTGGCGCCTGTAGTCAGCTGCGGCTCGCTGGAATACAACCCCGAAAGCCGGGCTTTCATGCTGGACAATGCCATTGTGCATTTGACTCCGCGCGAACATGCGGCTTTGTTGGTGCTGATCAGTCGTTCTGGTATGCCGGTTGAAAAGTCCCAGCTTTTTGCCCGCGTGTTCGAGCACGATAGCGATGCCAGCCCCGATGCCATCGAGGTTGTCTTACACCGCTTGCGCAAGAAACTGGCCAATAGCGATGTGCATATCGTGACGGTACGAGGTTTAGGCTACATGCTGGAAGTGCTTGAGGCGGAATCCGGCGTTTCATGACAGCACCTTCTCCACCCCCCGCCAATGCCTGGCAAGGCAGTTTGCGCTTTTGGCTGCTGGTCCTGCTGATCCCGGGGGTGGTCGCCTTGCTGTTGTATGACAGTTGGGAAGATTACCGGGCCATGAACTCCGTCACGGAAAATGTGTACGACAGCGCTTTGCTGGAACCGGCCAAAGTGCTTGAGACCAGTGTGGAGTTCAATACCGATGGCAGTTTACGCATCGATCCGCCCTTTTATGCCCAGGTCATGCTGGAGTCCAGACCAGGCAATCGCAAGTATTTTCGGGTCGAAGAAGTCACCCCTTTGGTCCGTAACCTGGGTGGTGCCGATGCCAATCAATTAAAAGGGCGCACCTTACTTGGGATGGAAGGGCTACCGCGTCCCGCCAATCTGGCCGACCATGAAGGCGTGCCGGTTTTCTACGATTCCTATTTCCGTAATGACACCGTGCGTATGGTGGCTTTGTGGCGCGACCTGCATTACAAAGGCCAGCACAGACAGGTTTTGGTGATGGTGGGCGAAAGCCTAGATTTGCGTTTACGCACTCAACAGGAAGCTTGGCGCGAAGGCATTTTCCGCAATTTGCGTATGTTGTTGCTGGCTGTGCTGCTGGTGTGGTTCGCCGTGGCCTGGGCCTTGCGTCCTTTGCAGGCTTTGCGTCAGGAAGTGCGCAACCGAAGCGTGGATGACTTGCAGCCCCTGGACGAGCGCGATGTGCCGCGTGAGGTGGTCCCCTTGGTTCGTTCGGTCAATCATCACATAGAGCTATACCGTTCCGTGCTGGATAGGCAGGCACAATTTTTGGCCGACGCCTCGCATCAATTACGTACCCCCTTGGCGATTATTCATACTCAGGCTCAGTACGCTCGCCGCGAGCCGGATATTGAACGTGTCCGGGAGTCCTTGGGGGCGATTATCAAGCAGTTGGGGCAGGCGACCCGCCTGACCGAGCAGTTATTGGCTTTGGCCCATGCCAGCCATAGCACCACCATGAGCCAGGGCCAGGTCGATCTGGCCAGTTTGGGGCGCGAGGTAGTGCTGCAATATCTGCCCTTGGCGCGCGAACATCGCCAGGATCTGGGCTGGATCGGGCCGGGCGAAGAAGGGGAGCAAGCGCCCCTGTGGGTCTACGCCAGCGATGCCGAGATCCATGAGTCGGTCTCCAACCTGATTCACAACGCCATCAATCATGCCGGTAGCGGCAGTGCAATAACGGTTTCTGCCGGACACGACGACAAGCAGGCCTGGATCAGTGTGACGGACAATGGCATGGGCTTGGCTGCCAGTTTGCGTGAAAGCGTATTTGTGCGCTTTGACCGGGGCGGCCCGGCACGCAAGGGCGGACGTGGTTCGGGTTCTGGCTTGGGTCTGGCCATTGCGCTGGCTTACGCCGAGCGCAATGGCGGCACGATTGTGCTCACTGATGGCGAGCCTAACGATATGGGCGGCTACGGCTTGAAGGCGACGCTACGCTTGCCCTTGTTGCAGCCCGAAGCGCCTCAATCAGATAATTCCTGAATCAAGCCTTGTCGTTTGGGCGGGCCAACAGATTGAACAGGGTAGAGACATCCCAATCCGAGTGGCCCTGTTCGGCAATTTTCGCAAACTGTGCCTGAATCAAGCGGGTTGCCGGCAACTGAGCCCCAGTGCGTTGGGCCTCTTGCTGCACCAGATCCAGGTCTTTCAGCATCCAGTTCACGGTGAAACCGGGTTGAAAGTCTCTAGCCAGCATCGTGGGGCCTTTGGTTTCCATTTGCCAGCTGCGGGCTGCGCCCTTGGTCAGGACAGACAGAGCTTGTTCCATATCCAGTCCGGCTCGTTCACCAAAAGCCATGGCTTCGGCCAGACCTTGCAAAAGACCGACGACGGCAATCTGGTTCACCATCTTGCATAGCTGCCCAGATCCCAGTGGCCCCATCAAGGTGCAAGCCTGGGCGTAGCTCATCATCAGGGGGCGGGCGCGTTCCATATCCTGCGCATGCCCACCACACATAATGCTGAGCATGCCTTTCTGGGCTCCGGCTTGCCCGCCGGAAATCGGGGCATCGACAAAGGCGATCTGCTTGCTGGCGGCCAGTGCCCCCAGTTCCCGGGCAACGTTGGCGGAGGCGGTGGTATGGTCGATAAACAGGCTGCCGGCCTTCATACCTGCCAGCGCACCGTCTGGCCCCTGAAAAATGGCGCGCAAATCATCATCATTTCCCACACAGGCCATCACAATGTCGGCTTGTGCCGCTGCCTGGGCCGGAGTGGCCGCCCAGGCCTGTTTGAATTGTGCGCTCCATTGTTCCGCTTTGGCCTGATTGCGGTTGTACACCGTCACCTGATGGCCGGCCTGAGCCAGATGACCCGCCATCGGATATCCCATCACTCCCAGACCAATGAACGCCACTTTTTGCGGGCGGCCGGATTCATACTGTTTGGGCTGAATGGATGGGTTCATGGCACGGGGCTCCTTAAGAATAATCATGTTCAGACGTAGAGCTTAGCGCAGCTTTTCCAACTTGATCGTCGCCTGAGGGAATAAGCGGCAAGGTGTTTGAAGCTTGACGGCATCAGGCCCCTCATGTTCTAAACCAAACATAGATCTGTAATAAATGGAATTTTCCTGTCCGGATCATGATGGGCACACATGATTTCCTGGCTAATTAACTGGAACTTGAATCCTATGAACTCTTTCGATCGTCGTCGTTTCTTGAAGCTGGCAGGTGCCACTGGATTGGCGTCTATGGGGACCTCTTTGCCGTGGGCGGCGTGGGCGGCAGATGCCGCGGTACTGGAAAAAGCGAAGGCTCAAGGCCAGGCTGTGTTTTACGCCAACATCACGGCTGTAGAGCCCATCATGAAGGCCTTGCAGCAAGCGCAAGGCATTGAAGGTAAATACACTCGTATTTCCAGCTCCAAGTTCATCCCCACCATCCTGACCGAGTTCAACGCTGGCAAGTTGATGGCGGATGTGGTCCAGGCTCCCCTGCCGATGTTGCAAATGCTTAAAGAGCAGGGCGTGTTGGTTCCTCATCAGTCTGAAGCCGTACAGGGCTACCCGCAGTGGGCTATTCAAGACGATTCGATTATTCAGTTTGGCATCGAATATGTGTCTTATATCTATAATACGGACCACCTCAAAGCCGAGGACGCGCCGCAACGTTACGAAGATCTGGCCGATCCCAAGTGGAAAGACAAGATCGTGATGGCTAACCCGGCTAATCACCCGTCCACCATTGGTTGGCTGATTGGCTTGAAGGAAAAAGTCTTTAGCAGCGAAGAGCAGTGGCTGGACTTCCTGAAAGGGCTGGCTGCCAACAAACCCATGTTTGTAGCGTCGTTTGGCCCAACCCCCGCTCCTATTGAAAGTGGCGAGAAGCTGATTGCCATTTCCATGCCCAAGTACATCGTGACCAAGTCGCCTGCGCCATTGGCCTGGGGCCCCATGTCGGGTCAGCCTTTGCTGGGCTCGCCGCGTGCTATTGCTCTGACCAAGAATGCGCCGCATCCGGATGCGGCCCGCGTTTTTCTGGATTATTGGCTGGGCAATGAAGCCATGGGTATTTTGGCCAATAAGGTGGGCGAATATGTTCTGGCCCCCGGGATTCATCCTCCGGTCGCTGGCATTGATAAAGCCAAGGTCGAGCCTATCCGGGACCTGAGCGATGCAGAACTGATTCGTTGGAGTCGTGAATTCAGCCGTATCTTTGCTGTGCGTTAATCACGCGACGGCAAGAGCTGGTTCAACAAGAACGGGGCGCCTTGGCGCCTCGCCTTATTTTTATTGAAAATATTAACTCATTATGCAAATTGAAATTACCGGCCTGAGCAAGACCTATGTCTCAGAGGACAAAACCTTCAAGGCCTTGGACAATATCAATCTGACGATTCCCGCGAATGAGTTTTTCACCCTGTTAGGGCCCAGTGGCTGCGGCAAAACCACACTGCTGCGGTGCATTGTTGGTCTGGAAACCCCAGACGAGGGTGAAATCCGCATTGGGGACGAGATCGTCTGGTCCAGCGCCAAGAATATTGCTGTTCCGGTAGAAAAGCGCGGTCTGGGTATGGTGTTTCAGACCTACGCCATCTGGCCGCACATGACGGTGTTCGACAATATCGCTTACCCGCTGCAAGTACGTGGCGAGCGCAAAGAGGTGATTCGTGAAAAAGTCGCGAACATTTTGAAGTTTGTGCAACTGGAAGGGGTGGATCAGCGTTCCGCAACGCGTCTGTCCGGTGGCCAGCAACAGCGAGTGGCGCTGGCACGAGCTCTGGTGGCCGAGCCCAAGGTCATCCTGTTTGACGAGCCGCTCAGCAACCTGGATGCCAAGCTGCGTGAAGAAACGCGTAAAGAACTGCGCGAGTTCTTGAGCCGTCTGGACATTACCGCAGTGTACGTGACGCATGATCGTGTCGAGGCGCTGGCCTTGTCCAACTCCATCGCTGTTATGCGTGGCGGCAAAATTCTGGAAATTGGCTCACCAGAAAAAATTTACTTTGATGCCGACCACCGCTTTGTGGCGGACTTTATTGGTCGTGCCAACCAGATCAGCGCCAAGGTGCTGGAGCAGCGTGTGGATTCCACCCTTGTGGAATGCGAACTGGGTCAGTTGCACTGCAAGAAGCGAGATCTGCCCGTGGGCACGGAGGTCACGTTGTGCATTCGTCCCGAGTTTATTCGCGTCAGTAGTCAGTCCAGTGAAGTGGGCCAGAATCTGTTCCATGGGCAGGTTCAGGCCTTGGAATTCGTGGGCGAGTCCTACGAGGCCGAGGTCACAGTGGGTAAAGAGCAGCTCCTGGTGTGTATCGATCCTGATGTGAAGGTAAAGCAGGGCGATACCGTGCGCTTTAACCTGCATCCTGCGCATTGCATGCTCTTGTCGGCATAAGGGCGGAACATCATGAATCAAACACGCAGACCACTTAGCTGGTCGCTTATTCTGATTGTTGGCTTTCTGACGCTATGCCCGGTCCTGATGTTGCTGCTGGGCAGTTTTTCGCAGGGCCTGACGGCTTTTGGTTCTTTCACCACGGCCAAGTATGTAGCCGCCTACACCGATCCCTTTTTGCTGGAAGTCACCTTTAATACGGTGGTTTTCGTGCTGGGCTCGTCCCTGTTCTCTACCGCGCTAGCCGTTTTCCTGGCTTACCTGAATACGCGTACCAACATGCCCATGAAGGGTGTGTTTACGGTGCTGTCCATCGTCCCCATGATGATTCCGCACTTGTTGTTCTCGGTTAGCTGGGCACTGCTGTTGAATCCGTCCAATGGCCTGATCAATATGTTCTTGCAGGACACCTTGGGTCTGCAGGATGCACCACTGAATATTTATTCGCTCTGGGGCATGATTCTGGTCGAGGGCTTGTTGAACATGCCTGTGGCCTATCTGATCATCGCTCCTGCCATGGCCTCGTTTGACGTGTCCATGGAAGAGTCCTCGCGTGTATTCGGGGGCGGTCTGTGGCGCACCTTGACGCGGGTCACCCTGCCGATTCTGCGTCCAGCCATCATGGCGGCTTTCATTTTGGCGATTGTGCGGGCGCTGGCCTCTTATGCGGTGCCACGTGTTCTGGGTACGCCGGGTCGTGTGGATGTGCTGGCCACGTATCTGTTCGAGATGATCTCAACCGGCTTCGCGCCAGACTATGGAAAAGCGGCAGCGCTGGGCATGAGTGTGCTATCGGCCTCCATTGCCCTGATCGTGCTGTATCGCTACATGACGAAAGAAAGCAGCAAGTATGTGACCATCTCCAGCCGTGGTTTCAAACCGACGCAACTGGAACTGCGTCGCGCGAAAATCCCGCTGTTCATCATCGTGGGCATTATCAGCTTGCTGATGGTAGTGTTGCCTGTCGCTGTGCTGCTCTACACCTCCATGATTCCGTACTCCATGGTGCCTAGCGCTCGCGCCTTCTCTTTGATGAGCTGGGCGAACTGGATTGATGTCATTCAAGACCCAATCTCCAAAGTGGCCATGACAAATAGTCTGTTCCTGGCTGTGTTCGGGGCCAGTCTGGGTGTGCTGTTGTCGCTATTTGTGGCCTATGTGGTGGTTAAGTTACGAACGCGAGCGGCGGCGCTGCTCGATACCTTGAGCTTTCTGTCCTTCTCCTTTCCGGGGATTGTGATCGGTATCGGTTTTATGTGGTTCTTTGTGCAAACGCCTTTGTATGCAACCTTGACCGCCTTGCTGCTGGCTTATATCGCAGCCTATCTGCCTTACGGGATCCGACCTTTATCGGCGGCTTTTGTGCAGGTACATGCTCACCTGGAGGAATCCTCGGCCGTTGCCGGGGCCAGCTCCTGGACAACCATGCGCCGCATCATTATTCCTTTGCTGATTCCCGGTGTGGTGTCAGCCTGGATTTTGATGGCCACCATGTTCATTCGTGAGTTGACGGTATCCGTGGTGCTGTCCCGTCCTGGCACAGAAGTGCTGGCGGTACAGGTGTTGAGCTATGCCGAAGATGGTTTGTGGGGCAAGCTCTCGGCCTTGGGGATCATCATGATTCTGATCTCTACTGTGCTGGTGCTGCTGGCCATGTATATCGGTAACTTCTACAAGCGCCGTCAAGGCACGATGTAAGTTGGCTGATCTCAATGGCCTGAATTCCGCAAGGGGTTCAGGCCATTGTTGTTTTTGCTAGGAACAGACCGTATCTTGTCGCCTAGCTGGCTGTTCGCTTGTTCATGCGCATAATGGGCTGCTTGATTTTGTTTGCTCATTAATAGAAGCGATGACGCCTAAATGCAAAGTCAAAGTATTGGTCGTCGGTGATAGCGTGATGGGGGCGTCGGTCGCCTGGCATTTGACTCAAGCGGGTGCCCGCTGTGACCTTGATCGATCAAGGTCCGCGCAGTACGCCTAGTGCAAGCGCTGCTTCGTTTGGATGGTTTGCTTGCCGCCGTAGCCCACTCCGGCGACATTCTGGCTCCCTTGTTAGGAAGGTTGTGTACGCAGGCGGTTCTGGCTGCTTGATGTTTGTTCTTGGAGGTGGCTCCGTTTAGCCCAGCAAGGATTGAGCTGTCTTGAAACCAGGCAGCAAAACCAGTCGATAAAAAAAAGGCCTGATTTCGTGGAGAGATGAAATCAGGCCTTCTTGCTGTTGCGCCAGTTTGAATGCCCCTTTCAGGGGCAGCTTTCAAACCAGAGGACTGGCTGTGCCTTAGTCCTCTTCCACGAAAGTTTCGTCGCGTTTTTTCTTGACAGAGGGCAGGGCCACAATCACCACCAGGATGGCGGCTAGAACCAGCAATGACAAGGACAGCGGACGAGTGACAAAGGTGGTGTAGTCACCACGGGACAGGAGCAGGGCACGACGGAAATTCTCTTCCATCATGGGGCCCAATACCAGACCCAGCAACAAGGGAGCGCCTTCACAACGCAGTTTGGACCATACGTAGCCGACAAAACCAAAAGCGGCGGTGACCAGAATGTCAAACACGTTGTAGTTCAGCGAGTACACCCCGACCGTACAAAAGACCAGGATGGCAGGAAATAGCAGGCGGTACGGTACTTTGAGCAGCTTCACCCACAGACCAACCAATGGCAGGTTCAGAATGACCAGCATCAGGTTACCGATCCACATGGAAGCGATCAGGCCCCAGAACAGTTCAGGGTGGCTGGTCATCACTTGTGGGCCGGGCTGAATGTTGTGGATGGTCATGGCACCAATCATCAGAGCCGTCACGGCGTTACCGGGGATACCCAGTGTCAGCAGCGGGATGAAGGAGGTTTGAGCGGCGGCGTTGTTGGCCGACTCGGGACCGGCCAGACCGGCAGGGTGGCCTTTGCCAAAGCGCTCCGGATTTCTGGAGATTTTCTTCTCCAGCGTGTAGGAGGCAAAGGAGGACAGAACCGCGCCACCACCGGGCAGAATGCCCAGGCACGAACCCATTGCAGTCCCACGGATGACGGCCGGCCAGCACTCTTTGAACTCTTGTTTGTTGGGGTACAGGCTGCCAACCTTGCCTGTAATTTCGACACGCTGGTCGCCCAGCTCCAGGTTGTTCATGATTTCCGAGAAACCAAATACACCCATGGCCACCACGGCAAAGTCGATACCATCTTGCAGCTCGGGAATACCAAAGTCGTAACGCGCTACACCGGAGTTCACGTCAGTACCGACCATGCCCAGCAGCAGGCCCAGCAGGATCATGCAGATGGCCTTGGGCAGAGAACCAGAGGCCAGCACCACCGCGCCCACCAGGCCTAACACCATTAATGAGAAATACTCGGCAGGTCCGAACTTGAAGGCCACCTCAGCCAAAGGCGGTGCGAAGGCCGCCAGCAAAATGGTTGCAACACAACCGGCAAAGAACGAACCCAGGGCAGCAATCGCCAAAGCAGCACCGGCCCGGCCATTGCGTGCCATCTGGTGCCCGTCCAGCACGGTCACCACCGCCGAGGTTTCGCCCGGCAGGGCAACCAGAATGGCGGTTGTGGACCCGCCATACTGCGCGCCGTAGTAAATACCGGCCAGCATGATCAGGCCAGCCACTGGGGGCAGTACATAGGTGATGGGCAACAGCATGGCGATAGTTGGCACAGGGCCAATGCCAGGTAACACGCCAATCAAGGTGCCCAGTATGCAACCGAGCAGAGCGTAGGCCAGGTTCTCCGGTGTGACTGCGACCGAAAAACCCAGCATCAGGTTGTCAAATAATTCCATATCCGTTCACCCCCAATCAGGCCAGAAAACTTGGCCACAAGGGAAATACCAACCCTAGGCCCTTGATGAATGCCAGCCAGACAAACAGCACCAGAAATACAGCTGCGCCCAGCGCGATCGGCCAGCTAAACTCATGGCTGGCAAAGCTGCTGATCACAACAAGCAGGAAGATAGAGGCATATACCCCTAATGAGTTAAGCGTCAGCCCGCACAAGACAACCGCGCCGATGATAACGAAGACGACTTTCCAGTTAAACTTCTCTATCTCAGTGCTTTCTGCTTTGGCAGACAATGAGTTCAAGGTGACAACCGCCCCTAGCAAGCTCAGGCATACACCAAGCCAGAAGGGGAAGTAGCCGGGTCCCATACGGGCGGCTGTTCCCATCGAGTAGCTGGTAGCCCCGAGCGAGAAAGCGGCGCCCACGACCACGAACATGATCCCGGACCAGAAGTCCTGTTTATTTTTAATTTGCATAAGGTGGATTCTCCTTGTCTGCCTTGCGCATTGGTTTTCCTTTTTCCTGTGTCAGCTTGTTTATGGTGGAGCGGGTTCCACACTCTGCATGTGCCGACTGCTTTAAACAGAGGTGACGCATGGTAATGGAGCGTTTGAAGACTGAAAACCCTGACTTGACCCTAGTTTTTAAGGGTTTTCCCGGTAAATCCGGAAAATTAGGGTTTTTTGGGAGCGTGTTCGCAGGTGGATGACATGCTTTGAAAGAAGTTTGAAAGGTAATGGAAAGATGGGTGAAAGGTTATCATTAGTATGAAATTCCTCTACCCAGTAACGCTAGCAATGGTTTACGATAAGGCCCATGTTGCAAGATCTCGACTTTCTCGCTGACCGTATCGGTCAACTGGTAGAGCAATCTCGTCAGCTCAACGCTGAACGCGCTCAATTATTAGCTCGTCTGAAAACTCAAGATGCCGAGCTGGACGCCTTGCGCCAGCAAAATCGGCGTCAACAGGACGAGTTTGAGTCCCTCTCCACCGGTGTTGCTTCGCATCAGCGTCAGTTGGATGTGGTGCAGCAACAAGCACAAGCGGATCAGGCTGAACTGAAAAAACTGCTTGAGCAGGAACAGGCCCAGGTGGTCGCCTTGCGTCGTGAGCTAGACAGTGCTCGTGCAGGAATGGGCGTATTGCGTGATGTGGCAGGGCAGGCTCGTGACCAGATCGGTTCGATCCTCATGCGTTTACCCGGTGCCGTACAGGAGTAAGTCATGGAACGAGTTGATATTTCCCTACTGGGCCGCGATTATTCCCTGGCATGTCCTCCATCTGAAAAAGCCCGCTTGTTGGAAGCGGTCAAACTGGTAGACCAGCGTATGCAGGCTATCAAGGGTTCGGGGCGCGTTTCTGGCAACGAACGTATCGCTGTTATGGCTGCTATTCAGATCGCCAGCGAGTTTTTATCGGCTAAAGCACCTGATGGTCCACTGGCTAATGTTGCTTTTGGCGATTTCAAGCGTAAAATTGAAGACATGCACGCGATGATGGATGATGTTATTGAGCCTTCGGGCACATCGCGCTAAACCAAATTTGAAAGCAGCTCCTTGTTGTCCCTTGCGGGCTGCTTCATCCCAGTAAGTCCCTGCCGTGTTCGTGACACGACCATACATTCCTTGAACCAATGCTTTTGGCATACAGGTTGTTGGATTAGCCAGTAGGAGCGATCGTCCTCGTCGACGAACCCGAAGCTGGCTTGATGACAGCCGATCTTGGACCTTCGGTTCCAGGATGCCGGTCTTGACGGCAATGGTGGGGCACCTACAAAAAAGCCCGTCCAGATCTGGACGGGCTTTTTCCTTTTCTGCTGCTTTGTTTATTTCTGACTACCAGGCGTAACGCCACGCTTGCTGGCATAAACAAACAGAGCCAGCCCAGCCACAATCATGGGCAAGGACAACCACTGTCCCATTGACAAGCCAGCACTGAGCAGACCCAGGTAGCTGTCAGGTTCGCGGGTGTACTCCACCATGAAGCGGAAAAAACCGTAGCCGATCAGGAACAGGGCGCTAGCCTGGCCCACGGCGCGTGGGCGGCGCGTAAACCACCACAGCAAGATGAACAGGGCAATGCCCTCCAGGGCCATCTCATACAACTGCGAAGGGTGGCGAGGGTTTGCATCCATCTGCGGGAACACCATTGCCCACGGCACATCGCTAGGACGACCCCACAGTTCTCCGTTGATAAAGTTACCCAAGCGGCCTACCGCCAGCCCCAGTGGGATCAAGGGGGCCAGGAAATCACTGATTTCCAGAAAACGGCGTTGGCGGTTACGAGCAAACAGTGCAATCGTCACCAGCACCCCGATCAGACCACCATGAAAGGACATGCCACCTTGCCAGACATACAGAATCTCCAGCGGATGCGACAGGTAGTAGGAGGGTTGATATAACAGGGTAAAGCCCAGACGTCCGCCCACTACTACGCCCAGAACACAGTAAAAGATCAGGTCTTCCAGGTCTTTGCGGGTCAGCAAGGCATAGCCCGCGCGGATACGCGCCATGCCAGCCAGCCAAACCAGGCCAAAGCCCACTAAATACATCAAGCCATACCAATGAATGGCAAGGGGTCCAAGTTGTATGGCGATGGGATCAAACTGCGGGTGAATTAACATGCGTGCCCATTACAGAGATGAATATCAGATAATAGCGTGACTACGAGCCCAGACCAGGACTGGGTAAATTGTAAGGGAAGGATCGTGCTGCATTCAGTCTCTTGGCCCGCCGTTTACCATTAGTAGTTTTTGTGGATTGATGATCTTTAATCCAATGGCAAAGGCTGATACGGTAGCGTTGATGGATATCGTGCTCAACAAGATAGTCGGGGGAACGGGGGTGCTATTCCCATACCCACCCAAAACCGGCTCAGCGCCTTATAAGCGCAAGCGATTGCAGCCTGGTTGCTGGGTCTAGCCAATTCGTCAACAAAGGAGAACTCATGAAGGAAACAGCCATATTGGGTGGCGGATGCTTTTGGTGCACTGAAGGGGTGTTCAAGGCCCTGCGAGGTGTGCAGTCGGTGGTGCCCGGATACTGTGGCGGCCATGTGGAAAATCCCACCTATGAACAGGTTTGTGGCAAGCAGACCGGCCATATTGAAGTGGTCAAAGTGGAGTTTGACCCTTCAGTCATTTCCTATCGGGATTTGCTGGAGGTATTTTTCCTGACCCACGACCCTACCACGCCGGATCGTCAGGGCGCTGACCAGGGGCCGCAGTATGCGTCGGCTATTTTTTGCCAAAACGAAGAACAGCGCCGTCAGGCTTTCGAAGTCATCGAAGAAATCAAATCACAGTTTGATGCGCCTATCGTGACGCATGTGCTCGACAGCTCCACGTTCTGGGAAGCCGAGGTTTATCACCACGATTATTTTGCCTTGAACCCCGAGCAGGCCTATTGCCAGATGGTGATTGCGCCCAAGCTCAAGAAGTTCTACCAGCGTTTTCAGGATCTGCTGGTCAAAAGCTAAGCATCCTGAGGGTGCGAAGCAGAAGCAAGGTAGCGTCTGTACAGGGCGCTACCTGGTAATGTCAGGCGGGCCATCAGGCCAATAATGAGCAAGGTCAGGATAAGTCGGCCAACCAGGACCACCCAGATGTTGGCACCCAGAGCCAGAATAAGAATGGTGTCTTCAATCAGGGAGTGGCTTAACGACAGCCAGGACAAGGCCAGCAAGCGCGTTCTGGGACTGTAGTTTTGCTGACGGGACTCATCAATAATCAAGGCGCCGCCGTAGCTCAGGCCCAGCAACACACCAATCGTGGTGGTGGGGGCAACCCGCTCTTCCAGGCCTGAAAAACGCAGCAAGGGCAGCAGAAGCCGGGTCAGCAAACGGGTGAAGCCGATTTTCTCCAGAACTGACAAGATTAACAGCAGGCCAAGAATAATCAGCCAGGTCATGAACAGTGAACTGGCCGTTCCCCACAACCAGTCTATCCAGCCTTGCCAACCGCCTTGTGTCGCATTGGATTGCCCGTAAAGCCAGGCCAGCGAAACAGGTTCCTGCAACAGCCCAGCACTGTTCAAACCCCAGGCCAGCAGGCTGCCGTAGAGCAGGGCGCAGACTACTCGTAGCGTGGCCGTAAACCAGAAACTGGCCCCGGCTCGACGCACAATCGCTTGCTCCATGGGAAGACTGTGAGCAAACAGCATCATGGTGCCCAGAACGCTGATCTGGGCCACGTTGAAACTCAAGCTGTCGCCCAACGCTGCCATCGATCCTATGCCTGCGTAAATACCGGCCAGGGCGGTGGTAGCCCATACGATACCGGCTTCAGGCGGTAAGCCGACCAGCGCCATGACGGGGCCGATCAGTGTGCCTACTTGTTCGATCAAGCCCAACTGCGCCGCAATACGCACCGCAATCATGATGGGAACCATGATGCGTGCAACGGTATAAAACATGCGCAGGCTGCGGCTAAGTGTGGTGCGAAGAAAGTTCAGCATGACAGCAGAAGGTTGAGAAGTCTGACTGATGCTAGCATGGCCCAGTGCTTGCTTTGTCGTGCCCTGGCGCTTGCGTGGGGTGGGCGATGTGGGCTGTCGGTTTGCCGCTACAAGCGGATGTGTGTTCCCTCATCCAAAAGAAAACCCCTGACGGTGAAACCCGGTGCAGCCAAGTGAGGCTGCCTGGTTTTCTCCCATCAGGGGCGTTGCAGACCGAGTAGGCCCTAGCTATCGACCCGAGCAGTGACCGCCACTGGCGGCTTGTCCGCTACCCCAGGCAATGGGAGCGGGTTCGGGACGGTAGGGGTAGTCCTGCAGGCTGTCCATGACAACTAACAAGACAACGGCCAGCCAGAAGGTAGTGGTGATAAGGCGGAAAGTAGTTTTGCTCATGGTGGTGCGACTCAAGGATTAACGCGACGACGAATGCGCACGCCTATGATGGACCCGGCAAAGGCCAGTGCAAACCAGACCCAGCCATGTATGCTGGCCGAGGCGATGCCTCCCAGGAATGCGCCCACATTACATCCGAAGGCCATACGGGCACTGTAGCCCATGACCAAACCGGCAATCGCGCCTACCCACAAGGTACGGGCATTGGGCGATTTGAAATTGGCAGGATGGTTCCAGCGCGAAGCGGCCATTGCGCCCAGAATCAAACCAAAGTTGGTGACGGAGGTAACGTCAGCCAGAACAGGCTCTGCCAGACGTTGAGCATGGGGAGCCACGCCCCAGAATGCGTCGCCAACGGGCGTCCAGCCCAGCGCCGAGAATACTTTTGCTCCCCACAGGCCAATACCGTAGACGATGCCCCAAGGTTGGCCAGCAACAATCATGTGAATGGCGTACAGCACGGCCAGCAGCAAGGCGCCCATCCACCAGCGCATTTCCCATTTGGCAGGTGCGCTGTTGTGTTCTTTTTGATGGCGGCGTGCGCCCCGGCCTACGAACCAGGATACGGCTGCGCAGCCCAGGACGGTAATCAGCAAGGCGGTAGGCCAGCCCAGGGATACAGTCAGGTCGATAGCAGGCAAGCCACCCAAGGCAATCCAGCCGGGTTGGTGCGATGCGCCCAGAAAGCTGCCAATGGCAAAGGTAGGCAGAACCGCAAAGGAGATCGGTGCGCCAGCACCTGCTTTATAGAGTGTGCCGGAGCCGCAACCGTCAGCCAGTTGCATAGCGGCACCAAACAGGAAGGCGCCCAGCACCAGGCTGATGGTCAGTGGGGCAATGGCACCGACCAACTCGCCGCCGCTGTCAGCGATCAGCGGCAGGGTGAAGGCAGCAGCCAATACCAATAGGAGCATTTGTGCCCAGATACCCTGAGGGTCGCGACGCTCGATATAGTTGCGCCAGCCGGTCGTGAAACCGAAACGGGCTCCTTGCAGCACGGCGCCAAAGCCAATCCCTAATAAGGCAAGCAAGCCTTGGCGCAGTCCACCTACCAGAGCGACCCCGACAATGAGGGCCAGGCTGGCCAGGATAAAGCCCAGTCTAGTCAGATAAAGCATGATCGATTTCTTTAGTTAACGGCGCGCTTGGCATCGAGTTTCAGAACCTCGAAGCGGGAGGGCTGGTTGTCCATGGGCAAGCTGCTGCGGCTCCATTCCACGACGGATTCGGGGTAAAGCTTCACGTTGGGGTTACCTGCCAGTTCGGACAATACAAACCAGTTCGTAGCAGCCCAGTGACCGGTATTGCAGAACGAAACGGTGGGTTTGTTATCCAGACCTTGTTCTTTGACGATCTTGACGAGCTCACCGGTGTCTTTCAGGACAGGTTTGTCGCTGCGAAAGAAGCTGTTGAAGTCCAGTTCACGTGCACCGGGCAAGGTGCCGTAGCGGGCGGCGGCGTCAACGCGTTTTTCGCCTTTGAAGAATTCAGTTGGGCGCGCGTCCAGCAAAATGGGGGCTTGGCCATTCTTGATGTAGTCCGCGACTTCTTGCGTGCTGACTACCATGTCTTTGTTGTAGTGGTAGCTAAATTCGGTAGGGGTGACAGTGGGAGTGTCTTTGCTCAGGGGCTTGCCTTCTGCTTCCCAGGCTTGCAAGCCGCCATCCAGAACGGATAACTGAGTCAGACCACCCGCTTTCAATGTCCAATATACGCGCGCAGCGGCGCCAAAGTCTGTGGGGTTGGCGCCTGCGTAGGTGACGACAACGTAGCTGTCTTTGGAAATACCGGCTTTGCTGAACAAGGCGGACAGGTCGGCTTCGGAGCGCAAGGCACCTGCGTTATCTGCTGGGCCGCGATAGGCGCCATAAGGGGTGTGAACGGCACCAGGCACGTGGCCCGCTGCATATTCTTTGTCTGTGCGGATATCTAGAACGCGCAGATTGTTTTGATCCAGTTTGGTGGCCAGGTCGGCAGCCGAGATCAAGGCGGCTGGTTTGGCTGCCGTTTCGGGTGTGCTTGGCTCTGCGCTGGCAGTCGGTGCCAGAACCGTGCTGAATGCAAATGCCAGGGAGATGAGGATAGGTTTGATCATTATTACTCTCTTGAGTAAGCAGGGTCCTGCTTAGAGGTTTAAGTGCATAAGGAATGGTAATGAACACAGGAACAGAAAATAACAATGAATTGGGGATTAGCTTATTGCTTGTGGGTGTAAGAGGGTGTCTCTATATATAGAGGAGAGAGGAGGAAGGCTTTGCTTGCCGCTCTGCGTTAGGTGGGCTTGTGTCTCTGTGGTTGTGTCTATCTCTCAGGCAAGTGTGTTTTTGCTTTCTATATAACAAGAGCGTATCTGTAGAGAGGCGGTTGTATAGGTGAGAGAAGGCAGGGCTGTCTCTACAAGAGAGGATGGGATGATGTGTTTGGTGTTCTCATGGATGCAGACTTAGAGACCCAAAGGTTCTAAGATTCGACGTATCAAAGGCAAAGAGACTGAGACTCGGAGGGATACTGAAGGGTATAGAGGTATAGAGGTATAGAGGTATAGAGGGGGAGAGGATTGGTTTACCTCTTGGAGAGGCCCGTCTCCTATCTATATATAGAGAGTAGAGTCGCAGTGATGAAAGGCCTGGCTATATAGAGGGTGGCGTTCGTTGTTCCAGCCGCTCTACGTAGGTCGCTACTCGAAGCCCCGGGACAGGGTGTTGGGGCGGACTACTTGCCGGCGCTTCGCGCCGGTCCCCTTGTCGGAGTCACCATCGGGGCGCAGTCTGAACTCGCCCAGTAATTGGTCCCGCGGACCAATCACAAGCGTTGGGCTCAAACAGCAGACTGCTTGCATCCCCGATGGTGACTCCGACTGCGGCAAGTCGTCTGACTCGCCCCAATACCCTGTCCCGGGGCTCCGAGTGGCTAACAGCCCTGCATCGTGCTCCATCTTTGAAGGCCTCTCAACTCTCTATCTATATAGAGACACTATTGATTGGGGGCGAAAGGCTGATGCTGTGCTCTTGTTGCCGCTCCTTTATTGGTCTACCCATCTAAGTGTGACGCCAGCCAGCCAGCCAGCCAGACAGACAGCCAGCCAGCCAGCCAGCCAGCCAGCCAGCCAGCCAGCCAGCCAGCAGGCAGGCAGGCAGGCAGGCAAGCAAGCAAGCAAGCAAGCAAGCAAGCAAGCAAGCAAGCAAGTACAAGGACTGGCGACTATATTGGGGAGAGTCCTCGATTCCCCTTTATATATAAGAGGGGGTGTTGAGGGGCTGAAGAGTATATGACGATTTTTCACGCGAAAAATAGCGGTTTAGTCTAGGATTTGCGTCTAAGGGCGCACAGGGCACATAGTGAGCCTCCTCTTGAAACGGGGTTAAATGAGAAACCTTCAGTTGTCTGGTAGGTAGGATCTAAAATGCTTAAAAATAGTTTCTCTTATAATTCATGGGTTTAAAGGTTTTTGGTTCAATTCGTCTAACTTTTTCCTATGAAAAGGCTTGCAAGGCCGAAAATCATCGTGCTATAGTTCTTTTCTCGCTGCAGCACACACAGGGTTTTCCCGGAAGCGCCGCAGAGAGCAGTTAGGCAAGTTTCACCGCCTTGGCCAAGAGGCCCGCACCGAAGCTTGAATGACTGGTCAGGTAACTGACACGGTGTAAAATCCGGAGCTTGACAAATCAGAAAATTCTGTGTTAAAGTTCTAGGTTCTGCTCTGACCGTGTCTTTGATACCCACGATTTCGATTTCTTCGCCAACCTTGATGATGCCGCGCTCAATACGACCGGTCACAACCGTACCACGGCCAGAGATCGAGAACACGTCTTCAACAGGCATCAAGAAAGTACCGTCAACGGCACGCTCAGGCGTAGGAATGTAGTTGTCCAGCGCCTCGGCCAGAGCCAGAACGGCTTGGCTGCCCAATGGGCCTTCGTCGCCTTCCAGAGCCAGTTTGGCCGAACCCTTGATGATCGGGGTGTCGTCGCCTGGGAAGTCGTACTTGGACAACAGCTCGCGAACTTCCATTTCAACCAGTTCGATCAGCTCTTCGTCATCAACCATGTCGGCCTTGTTCAGGAACACGATGATGTAAGGAACGCCAACCTGACGGCTCAGCAGAATGTGCTCGCGAGTCTGGGGCATTGGACCATCAGCGGCCGAGCAAACCAAGATAGCGCCGTCCATCTGGGCAGCACCCGTAATCATGTTCTTGACGTAGTCAGCGTGGCCGGGGCAGTCAACGTGTGCGTAGTGACGGTTAGGCGTCTCGTACTCAACGTGCGAGGTGCTGATGGTGATACCACGTGCTTTTTCTTCAGGGGCGTTGTCGATCTGCGAGTAATCGCGTGCTTCGCCGCCGTATGCCTTGGACAGAACCGTGCAGATTGCAGCGGTCAGAGTGGTTTTACCGTGGTCAACGTGACCGATAGTACCGACGTTGACGTGCGGTTTAGTCCGTTCAAACTTACCTTTTGCCATGATTTATCCCAATTATGTTTTACAGGAAAACAAAAAAATTGTTGAGCAGCCCGCCATAAGGCGGGCTGATATTGCTATTACTTACCGCGAGCGCTGATCACTTCGTCAGCCACGTTCTTTGGAGCTTCAGCATATTGCTTGAATTCCATCGTGTACGTAGCACGACCTTGTGTTTGCGAACGCAGGCTGGTCGAGTAACCGAACATCTCGGCCAGAGGAACCTCGGCCTTGATGACCTTGCCACCACCAACCATATCGTCCATACCCTGCACCATACCGCGACGGGAAGACAAGTCACCCATCACTGTACCGGCGTATTCCTCAGGAGTCTCAACCTCAACAGCCATGGTTGGCTCCAGCAGAACTGGGGAAGCCTTGCGCATACCATCCTTGAAGGCCATCGAAGCGGCCATACGGAAGGCGTTTTCGTTCGAGTCCACATCGTGGTACGAACCGAAGAACAGCGTAGCTTTGACATCCACCACTGGGTAACCGGCAACCACACCCGAAGACAGCGTTTCGCGGATACCTTTTTCAACAGCAGGAATGAATTCGCGAGGAACCACACCGCCCTTGATGGCGTCAACGAACTCAAAGCCGCCGCCTGCTTCCAGGGGCTCCAGCTTGAGGACAACGTGACCGTACTGACCACGACCACCGGACTGTTTGACGAATTTACCTTCAATTTCGTCGCAAGTCTTGCGGATGGTTTCGCGGTAAGCCACTTGTGGTTTGCCCACGTTGGCTTCCACGCCGAATTCACGACGCATGCGGTCTACCAGAACTTCCAGGTGCAGCTCGCCCATACCGGAAATAATGGTCTGGCCGGATTCTTCGTCGCTGCTGACGCGGAAAGAAGGATCTTCCTGAGCCAGACGGGACAAGGCCACGCCCATTTTTTCCTGGTCGGACTTGGTTTTTGGTTCCACTGCCTGCGAAATCACGGGCTCCGGGAACTCCATGCGCTCCAGAATGATGTGCTGGCTGGCGTCACACAGGGTTTCACCTGTGGTCACGTCTTTCAGGCCCACCACGGAAGCGATGTCACCGGCAACCAGCTCTTTCAGTTCGGCACGGTTGTTTGCGTGCATCTGCAAGATACGGCCGATACGTTCTTTTTTGCCCTTGATAGGGTTGTAGACCGTGTCGCCCGAACGCAGAACGCCCGAGTAAACGCGCACGAAGGTCAATTGACCAACAAAGGGGTCAGTCATCAGCTTGAACGCCAGAGCAGACATAGGCTCTTCGTCGTTGGCTTTACGATGAATAACGTTACCGTCGTCATCCGAACCTTCGACAGGTGGAATATCCACTGGCGATGGCAGGTAGTCGATCACGGCGTCCAGCATGCGCTGTACACCTTTGTTCTTGAACGCGGTACCGCACAGCATTGGCTGAATTTCGCAGGCAATGGTACGTGTACGCAGACCCAGGTTGATGTCCTCTTCGGAGAGGTCACCATTTTCCAGGTACTTGTTCATCAGGTCTTCGCTGGCTTCAGCAGCCGACTCGAGCATTTTTTCGCGCCATTCTTCAGCCGAAGCTTGCAGCTCGGCAGGAATGTCGGTGTAGTCAAACTTCACACCGTTGCTGGCTTGATCCCAGATGATTGCTTTCATCTTGATCAGGTCAACCACGCCCTGGAAGCCGTCTTCAGCACCGATCGGGATAACGACAGGCACGGGGTGAGCTTTCAGACGCAGCTTGAGCTGGTCGTAAACCTTGAAGAAGTTAGCGCCAGTACGGTCCATCTTGTTGATGAAAGCCAGACGAGGCACGCCGTATTTGTTGGCTTGACGCCATACGGTTTCCGACTGAGGCTGAACACCACCCACCGCGCAGTACACCATGCAAGCGCCGTCCAGCACGCGCATGGAACGCTCAACTTCAATGGTGAAGTCAACGTGACCGGGGGTATCAATGATGTTGATACGGTGTTCTGGGTAATTGCCCGCCATACCACGCCAGAAAGCAGTGGTAGCAGCCGAGGTAATGGTGATCCCGCGCTCTTGCTCTTGCTCCATCCAGTCCATGGTGGCCGAACCTTCGTGGGTTTCGCCCAGCTTGTGGTTCACACCGGTGTAGAACAGGATGCGCTCGGTAGTGGTCGTTTTCCCGGCGTCGATGTGAGCCGAGATACCGATATTGCGGTAGCGCTGAATGGGGGTTTTGCGGGCCATGATTATATGTCCTCAGATTACCAACGGAAATGGCTGAATGCTTTGTTAGCATCGGCCATCTTGTGCGTGTCTTCACGCTTTTTCATTGCACCGCCACGGCCTTCAGCCGCATCGGACAATTCGCCGGCCAGGCGCAAGTCCATCGATTTTTCACCGCGCTTCTTGGCGGATTCACGCACCCAGCGCATGGCCAGAGCCAGACGACGGACAGGGCGTACTTCGACAGGTACCTGGTAGTTAGCACCACCAACACGGCGGCTCTTAACTTCAACAACAGGTTTTACATTATTGATGGCAGCATTAAACACTTCGAGCGGATCTTTGCCGGTTTTCTGCGCAATTTGGTCCAGCGCGCCATAAACAATACGTTCGGCAACAGCTTTCTTGCCGGACAGCATGACCACGTTCATGAATTTGGCCAGCTCAACGCTGCCAAATTTTGGGTCAGGTAGGATTTCACGTTTGGGTACTTCGCGACGGCGAGGCATTTTAATTTCCTTGTGACTATTCAGTTGAACCGCTTTTCGCGGTCTCGGCCATTCATGACAAATGACCACTTACCTACCATGGCGCAACGGCCACGGTTGCACGGATCCAGATCAGTGAACTGATCGATGGATACATGGATTACTTGGGACGCTTGGCGCCGTACTTGGAGCGGGACTGTTTACGGTCCTTGACGCCTTGCAGGTCAAGAGCACCGCGAACGATGTGGTAACGCACACCTGGCAAGTCTTTGACACGACCACCACGGACGAGAACGACCGAGTGCTCTTGCAGGTTGTGGCCTTCACCACCGATGTAAGAAATAACTTCGAAGCCGTTGGTCAGACGCACTTTGGCGACTTTACGCAGAGCGGAGTTAGGCTTCTTGGGGGTCGTGGTGTATACACGGGTGCAAACACCGCGGCGCTGTGGGCAGTTCTCGAGCGCAGGGCTCTTGCTGCTAACGCGGCTGACTTCGCGCGGTTTACGCACGAGCTGGCTAATGGTTGGCATGACCTTTACGTATCCTATAACGTACTTTACGTACTGGTTGACGTATGTGTTTTGAAAAACGCCGTCCAGTTGGCGGGTTTTGAAACCCTGTACCGGAAGCGGCATTGCGCAATACCACTCCCCATAAAACACGAAAAAGAGCGGTCTTGCACATGGCTTGGGCTTGATTTCAAGCACTCAAAAAGTGCCCGCAGCCCCTAAATTCAGGGCTGCCATCAAATTACTGCAAGGTGTACCGGCAAAGGATCCTTAAAGTAAGCTCTAAAATTTACCACAGTAAACCCTTATAGGTCAACGATTTGGACACCAATCCGGCGGTTTCCCGTTGTCACGGCACACGCATGGAAGCACTTGGTCACTCGCTATCTACATATCGTTATACTGCAGGGCTATTGCACTTCTGCGACAAGGACAATGCCCATGATCATCGCTTCCCTGGAAGACGACCTCGTCCAGGCTGAACTGATTGCCCGGATCTTGACCGAGGCTGGCTATGAGTGTCGCTCCTTTCATCAAGGAAAAGACCTGCTGGCTGCTCTGGCCAAGCCACATGATTTCGGCTTATTGCTACTGGATTGGGAACTGCCCGATGTCAGCGGCCTGGATGTGTTGCGTTGGGTTCGCACCACACTAGGTCATGCTCTGCCGGTTCTATTCTTGACCAGCCGTACCCAGGAAGAGGATCTGGTCACGGGTTTGCAGGCCGGAGCCGACGACTATATTAGTAAGCCCGTACGCAAGGGAGAGCTGGTTGCGCGCGTCAATGCCGCTGTCCGGCGTATGGATTTGAACACTTCGGCCATTCAGGACAGCCGCTTCTCGTTTGCCGGCTATGATATTTTTCCTGAACAAGGTCATATTGTGCTGGATGGTGAAACCGTCACTCTGGCGCCCAAAGAGTTTGAACTAGCCCTTTTGCTGTTTCGTAACCCCGGCCGCCTGTTCTCACGCGATGTTTTAAGCTCCGCAGTGTGGAACCGGGAAATTCCGGCCACGTCCCGTACGCTGGATACTCATCTGTCCAACATACGACGTAAACTTCAACTGCGCCCCGAAAACGGGGTACGCCTGACAGCGTCCTACGCCCTTGGCTATCGCCTTGAACTTTTGACCGACCCTTGCTAGCTCACTTCCTATGATTACTTTGCGTATCGCCGCTCCTCTTGTTTGCGGCCTGCTTTGGGGCGGCGTCGTGTCAGCCCAACCTTCCGGAGCACGTGGCGAGAACTTTGTCTACAAAGTGATGTCCGGTGACACTTTGCTTGATATTTCCCAGACATACACACGCCAAAGCCGGAACTGGTCCGAAATCCAGCGTTTGAATGCGGTGGATGACCCTTATCGTCTGCCCATTGGCAAAGAGCTGCACATCCCGTTTCGCATGATTCCGGAAGTGGCCGCCCCCGCCCGGATTACGCACCAAGCCGGCCAGATTCTGGTTAACGGTCAAACACTGGGCGCAGGAACCACTCATTTGCAAGAGGGGGATCTGATCCGCACAGGCAGTAATGGTTACTTGACGCTGGAGCTACAGGACGGCAGCCAACTGAGTGTGCCCGCCCAGGCCTCCTTGAGCGTGACCCGAATGCGTGCCTTTGAGGGTACAGGCCTGACCGACTCGATCATCGCCCTGGATGATGGCGATGTGGAATCGCGCGTATCCCCGGAAAAGACCGGCGTAGGTCGCTTTGAGGTTCGCACTCCCGTCAGCATTACCGGCGTAAGGGGTACAGAGTTGCGTGTGCGTACACAGCAAGGCATGGCACACAGCGAAGTGCTGGACGGCCGCGCAGAGTTAGGAACGCAGCAACGCAGCACCCCCACCGCCCTGAAACAGAACCAAGGTGCCGCTGTGGGAACAGACGGCAATATCCTGGCACTGGCGTCTTTGTTGCCTGCTCCGCAGATCTCCACGCCCGAGCGTCGCGGCGGCCAATGGAGCAGCACGATTCAGGCTGTGCCCGGTGCCCAAGCCTATCTGGTTCAGACCTCCACCGACCCCCAAGGTGCCAAGCTGTTGTCGCGGGCCATCACGACCGAGACCGATATCCAATTCAGTGCTTCGCGTCCCGGCACCTACTACGTCACCGTACGTGCCATTGACCGCCACGGCCTGATGGGTCCGGACACGATCGAAAGCTTTGAAGGCGCTGCCAGCCTGACCAGCTCGGACGGCCAGGCCGTAGCCAACAATTTTGGCGACCCCATCTTGCTGTCTCAGTTCTAAAGCCTGAACGGCGTACGCCATGAACAGCCCGGCCCCCAGAAACAGTAAGCTACTGTCTGACCGAATTCGGAAGGAATGGCATCTGGTTTCGGGCTTGCTGGTGCTGCTGACCTTGTTGTTCAGCTCCCTGCGTGATGACTTCGCGCTGGGCAAGCTGAACAACCTGATTTACGACTTCACCATGGCGGCAGCAATTCCACAGGCCGCCCCCCCGGACATTGTCATCGTCGCCATTGACGACTACAGCATTGCCAATCTGGGTTTTTGGCCCTGGCGACGTATCAGCCATGCACAACTGCTGGGCCGCCTTGAGCAAGCACGCGCGGTGGGCATAGACCTGGTCTTTCAGGAACCCAATCCCGCCTACCCAGATGATGACCTTGCCCTATCCGAGGCCATTCGCCATCATGGGCGCGTTGTCCTGCCGCTTATCTACGACGTTCAGCGTGATGCTGTGCATACCGCTATTCCCCTGCTCAGCAAGGCGGCCAAGGCATCGGGCTATATCAATATCGAACCTGATCCGGATGGCGTCGTACGTCGTGTCGCCTTGCAACGAATTACCCCCTCGGACCGAGTTCTGCCACACTTTACGATTGCGATGTTGCTGGCCGGTGACGACACGGATTTGGCCTTGCAAGCCCTGAGCGCCAGCAAGACGGACACTCCTCACATTCCCTTTTTGGGTCGCAGCGGTCATTTCCAGATCGTGCCTTACTTCAATGTCCTTAACGGCGATATTCCGCCCTCCTTCTTCAAGGACAAATATGTGCTGGTCGGCTCCTGGGGCAGTGGACTGGGCGATACCTTCCCTACTCCATTGTCCAAAGCCGGTATGAGCAGCATGTCTGGCGTCGAAATTCTGGCCAATACCCTGCAAGCAGTACGCAGTAATGAATGGATACGCACGCCACCAGCCTGGTTGATTGCCTTGGCAAGCTGCCTGCCAGTATTGCTGGCTTGTCAGGTTCTGATCTACCTGTCTCCACGTGCGACCTTGCTAAGCTTGATTGGGCTGGTCATTGCGATTTTGCTGGTGAACTGGATCGCCATGCATGGCTTCAATCTGTGGATTCCGCCGCTAGCCAGTCTGATAACCATACTGCTGGCCTATCCACTTTGGCATTGGCGCAGTCAGGAAGCCGCCTTGAATCAAGTCACTGAGGAACTGAACAAGCTGCAGCTGGAATACCCCGATGTCAGAACCGCATTGAACGAACGCTTGTCTGGCTTAAATGCACGTAACCTGCCCCATCGCCTGACCCAGCTACACACATCCATCGATCTGCTGCGCCAGGCTCAAACCAAGCGTGAAGAGACCTTGCGCTTTATTTCGCATGATATGCGGGCTCCCCAGAACTCCATCCTGGCGCTGACCAGCTTGCAACGCCAGGATGACAGCAAGCTGGCACCCGATCAGTTCCTGCATAAGATGGAAGGCTATGCCGAACAAACACTGGAACTGGTGGATAACTTCATCAGTCTGGCACGGGCTGAGGCGATGGAGATGGTACTCAGTCCCCTGGCCCTGTCCGATCTGCTGGCAGACTGTGTGGACGATGCCTGGGCCAGTGCCAGCAAACGCTCCATCAGCCTGAATCTGAATGACTCAGAGCTGGTCTGGGTGAACGGTAACGCCCCCATGCTGCGCCGTGCCTTTACCAACCTGATTCAAAATGCCATCAAGTATGGGCCGGACGGCAATCAGATTGATATAGACCTGGTTCTGGATAAAAAAACAGTGCAGGTGTTGGTCAAGGACCAGGGCTGGGGTATTCCGGCAGAAAATCAGGCCACTATTTTCGAGCCCTATCACCGCGCCCATGAGAACGCCGCTGGCGCGCCTTCGGGCAGTGGGCTGGGTTTGGCCTTTGTAAAAACCGTCATCAACAAACACGGTGGGGATATTGTGCTGGACAGCACCAACGAGCAGGGCTGTACCTTTATCGTCTCCCTGGCCACGATTGATGTCTGCGATGAAGACTGAATTCTGGCGCAACAAGGCCCTGCCCTATGTAGAAAGCCGACGCGCCTGTGACAGCCGTACATGCTACCTGGAGCACAGCCACCCCACCTACTCGATTGGTGCTGTTGACAGCGGCAGCAGCATCTTTACAGGCGCACCCGATGGCCCCATTGAGCTTACGCCAGGCTCTCTTGTTCTTGTACCCGCGCACCGCAGCCACGCGTGCAATCCCCTGCCGGATCAATCCTGGAGCTATCAAATGCTGCATCTGGACGCGATATGGCTGGAGCAGCTTTGGCAAGAAAGTACGGGACTCAGTCTCAAGGCCCAGGAACCTATTCGTGTTAGCCACGAACCGCTGCTTTATGCGGCCTACTGTGAGTTGAACGCCCTTTTGTTTTCAGCCGCTCCCGTACTAAACAAAGAAGCAGCGCTGATCGAATTTTTGCTCCACTATTGGCCAGCTCACGGCCAGCTCTTGGCACCGGCTCCACCACCTAGCCCTGTTTTGCAAAAAAACCTGGATCGCTGGATTGACGGTCAACTAAGCACTATTCCCCTGCACGAGCTGGCTCAGGAAACAGGCTTCAGCCGCTACCAACTGATCCGCGCCTTTCGTCGCCATACCGGCCTGACTCCGCAACGCTGGCAACTGAACCAACGCGTCAATCTGGCTCGGGACGCCTTGAAACAAGGTGAGGAGCTGGCTGATATTGCTTATCGCCTCGGTTTTTCGGATCAAAGCCACTTTCAACGCGTATTCAAGCACTACACCGGCGTTACCCCAGGTCAATACCGAGGCTAGAACACGCCCGGCGCCCTGACCGTTTGCGTGCGCACTTTTATTCAATACGACTCCCAACCTTCTGGTCACACTGCCGTTTTGTCCAGGAGCTACTGCTGTGTCTTTGTTCTTGCTGATTGCCGGCACCCATTTCTTGGCCTTGCTCTCCCCCGGCCCAGACTTCTTCCTGATTGCACGCAGCACCTTGGCCCATGGCCGGCGGGTGGCAAGTGGCGTTTGCGCTGGAGTGGCCTTAGCCAATGGCATTTACATCAGCTTGGCGCTAACAGGCTTTGCCCGGATGAGTACCAGCAGCCCCCTCTTTCTATTGCTTCAGGGTGCCGGGGGGCTATATCTGCTGTACTTAGGCATGAAATTCCTGCAGACGGCCCGTCACAACAACCAGCAACAGATCAGTGCATCTGGCGCTTGTGCAGGCGGCTGGTGGCACCATGCCCTGCTGGGACTGCTCTCCGGGCTGCTCAATCCCAAGAACGCGCTGTTTTACGCCAGCCTGGCCTCGGTACTGGCCAGCAGTCGCGCCAGTACAGGTCTACAGATACTGCTGGGCCTATGGATGTTTTTTATTGTTTTGCTCTGGGATTTGTTCATTACTGTTCTGATCGGGCATCCTCGCTGGCAGCAAGGCATAAAAAAGTATTTGCCCCGTATCGAACAGCTTTGTGGACTACTGCTGTGTCTGCTTGCGGTGGCCGCACTGTTGAACGTTCTCCAGCATCTGAATGGGGGCTGAATATGCCGAAAAGCGATACCTAGTCTGCGCTGTCGTCAAGCTGCCCGAAGGCGATAGAGTGAGGCTGTTAGAGCCACATCAAACGATGAGAAAACAAATCATTCGCGGGTTCGGACGGGGCGCTATAAGCCGTTAAAATAGTCCGGGTCTATGTTTTGTTAAGCACCTTTAGTGCGCTACAGTCTATGCTGTAAGACCGGAACAACACCCCCGTGTCCCGTTCCTTTTTTTGTCAGTTTTCAAGGAGTTATTAGAATGTTTGCCAAACTTGCTTTCACAGCCGTTCTTGGATTGGCCAGCGTGCCTGCTTTTGCTGCTTGCGACGTTACCATCGAAGGCAATGACTCCATGCAGTTCAACACCAAGAGCATCGTTGTTGACAAGACATGCAAGGAATTCACGATTAATCTGAAACACACCGGCAAGTTGCCCAAAGCAGCCATGGGCCACAACGTCGTGATCTCGAAAAAATCCGATGAAAGCGCAGTTGCTACCGATGGCATGAAAGCCGGTCTGGACAACAACTACGTTAAAGCCGGTGACGAGCGCGTTATCGCCCACACTGACGTGATCGGTGGTGGCGAAAGCACCTCCGTGACCTTTGATGTATCCAAGCTGAAAGCCGGCGAAGACTACGCCTTCTTTTGCTCCTTCCCAGGTCACTGGAGCATCATGACTGGCGAAATCAAGCTGGGTAGCTAAGCGCATCCGCTTGTAGCCGCCAGACGGCCATAAAAAAACCCCACGTGGCATAGCCATGTGGGGTTTTTTGTCGCCTGGATCATCTGGTTTTATCCGAATACCTGAAGGTATCGGCCCACCCTGAATAAACAGGATGGGGAACCACACGATTTAGCTTATTCCTGATCGCCCTCTGGGGCTTCAGGTTGCGCCTGCTCGGACTCAGAGGCACCCGACACAAAGACGGGGTCTTCCGAAGGCTCAGGAGCCGATGCGAACGGATTTTCCAGTTCACGGGCTGCTTTGCGCTCTGCCACTTCAAAGGCTTCTTTTTCCTTGCGGGCAGCATGGAAAGCCATACCGGTACCAGCAGGAATCAGACGGCCCACGATCACGTTTTCTTTCAGACCACGCAGATCGTCGGTTTTGCCCATGATGGCCGCTTCGGTCAACACGCGGGTGGTTTCCTGGAAGGAAGCCGCCGAGATGAAGGAGTCGGTCGACAGCGAGGCCTTGGTAATACCCAGCAGCACGTTTTCGTACGTAGCAGGAATACCGTTTTCAGCCAGGACGCGATCGTTCTCGTTCAGCAGTTCGGAGCGTTCAACCTGTTCACCCGTGATGAAGCTGGTATCACCGGCATCCACAATGTTCACGCGGCGCAGCATCTGACGAACAATCACTTCAATGTGCTTGTCGTTGATCTTCACACCTTGCAGACGGTAAACGTCCTGCACTTCGTTAACAATGTAGTTGGCCAGTTTCTCGATACCCTTCAAGCGCAGGATGTCGTGCGGATCGGCCGGGCCGTCCACAATCATCTCGCCCTTGTTCACCACTTGACCGTCGTGAGCCAGAACCTGTTTTTCCTTCGGAATCAGGAATTCGTGGCTGACGCCGTCCAGGTCAGTAATGACCAGACGCTGTTTGCCCTTGGTGTCTTTACCGAAGGAAACCGTACCCGTGACTTCGGCCAACAGACCGGCATCCTTGGGCGAACGGGCTTCGAACAGTTCGGCCACACGTGGCAGACCACCAGTAATATCCCGAGTCTTTTGCGATTCCTGAGGAATACGCGCCAGAATCTCACCCACGGACACTTGCTGACCGTCACGAACGGTAATCAGGGCGCCCACTGGGAAGGAGATATTGACCATGTGATCGGTACCCGCGATCTTGATCTCCTGACCCTGTTCGTTCAGCAGCTTGATCTGAGGACGCATGGTGATCTTGCCACCACGTGTCTTGGGTGTGATCACAACCAGAGTCGACAGGCCGGTCACTTCGTCCACCTGACGAGCCACGGTTACGCCCTCTTCGATATTCTCGAAGCGAACCGTACCTGTGTACTCGGACACGATAGGACGGGTCAGCGGATCCCAGCTTGCCAGACGCTGGCCAGCCTTGATCGCATCACCATCACCGACCGTAATGGTGGCACCGTAAGGCACTTTGTGACGTTCGCGCTCGCGACGATTGTCGTCAAAAATGACAATTTCGCCGGAACGGGAGATCGCAACACGTTCGCCCTTGGCGTTGGTCACATACCGCAGACCGATTTCAAAACCGACCGTACCTGCCGTCTTGGTTTCAACCGAACTTGCCAGTGCAGCACGCGAAGCGGCACCACCAATGTGGAACGTACGCATGGTCAACTGGGTACCCGGTTCACCGATGGACTGAGCCGCGATAACACCGATAGCTTCACCACGATTGACCAGCGTACCGCGGCCCAGATCACGACCGTAGCAGCTTGCGCACAAGCCATGACGGGTTTCGCAAGTCAGCGGAGTACGGATCTTGACTTCATCAATGCCCAGGTTGTCAATCAACTCGACCAGATCCTCGTTCAGCAAGGTGCCGGCGGGGATAACCAGTTCCTGGTTGTCAGGGTTGACGATGTCGGTCGAGGCCACACGACCCAGAATCAGATCGCGCAGGGGCTCGATAACCTCACCACCATCCAGGATGGCTTTCATGGTGTAGCCGCCCTTGGTACCGCAATCGTCTTCGGTAATGACCAGATCTTGAGTCACGTCGACCAGACGACGAGTCAGGTAACCGGAGTTAGCCGTCTTCAAGGCCGTATCAGCCAGACCCTTACGAGCACCGTGAGTCGAAATAAAGTACTGCAGTACGTTCAGACCTTCACGGAAGTTCGCGGTAATAGGCGTTTCAATAATGGAGCCATCTGGCTTGGCCATCAGACCACGCATACCAGCCAGCTGACGAATCTGTGCAGCCGAACCACGAGCACCGGAGTCCGCCATCATGTAGATAGAGTTGAAGGACTCTTGGCGTACTTCTTCACCAAAACGGTTGGTCACTGGCTCGGAAGCCAGTTGCTCCATCATGGCCTTACCCACGCGGTCACCGGCTTTGCCCCAGATGTCCACCACGTTGTTGTAGCGTTCCTGAGCCGTCACCAGACCGGAGGAGTACTGCTTGTCGATTTCTTTAACTTCATTGCTTGCCTGGGCCAAGATGCTTTCCTTGACGGCAGGCACAACCATGTCGTTCATGGCGATGGAAATACCACCACGTGTTGCCAGACGGAAACCGGACTGCATCAATTTGTCCGCAAAAATCACGGTGGCACGCAGGCCACAGCGACGGAAGGACTGGTTGATCAGACGCGAAATTTCTTTCTTTTTCAACGCACGGTTCAGTGCGGTGAAAGGCATGCCCTTGGGCAGAATTTCGGACAACAAGGCACGGCCAGCCGTCGTTTCGTAACGCTTGATGGTCTTGACCCACTCACCGTCTTCGCCCTTCTCGAATTCTTCGATACGGACGGTCAGACGAGTTTGCAGCTCGACTTCCTTGTTGTCGTAGGCGCGCTGGACTTCGGCCACATCGGCCATGAACAGACCTTCGCCCTTGCCATTTACCAGTTCGCGGGTCGCATAGTACAGACCCAACACGATATCCTGGGAAGGAACGATGGATGGTTCGCCGTTGGCGGGGAACAGCACGTTGTTCGAGGCCAGCATCAGGGTGCGCGCTTCCAGCTGGGCTTCCAGCGACAGCGGCACGTGAACGGCCATCTGGTCACCGTCAAAGTCAGCGTTAAAGGCGGCACACACCAAGGGGTGCAGCTGAATCGCTTTACCTTCGATCAGGACCGGTTCAAAAGCCTGAATACCCAAACGGTGCAGCGTCGGTGCACGGTTCAGCATGACCGGATGCTCGCGGATCACCTCTTCGAGGATGTCCCACACCACCGGTTCCTGGCTTTCCACCAACTTCTTGGCCGCTTTGATGGTCGTAGCCAGACCCATCAATTCCAGACGGTTGAAGATGAAGGGCTTGAACAGTTCCAGCGCCATCAGCTTGGGCAGACCACACTGGTGCAGCTTCAACTGAGGACCCACCACAATCACGGAACGACCAGAGTAGTCCACGCGCTTGCCCAGCAGGTTCTGACGGAAACGACCGCTCTTGCCCTTGATCATGTCGGCCAAGGACTTCAGTTGACGCTTGTTGGCGCCGGTCATGGCTTTACCGCGACGACCGTTATCCAGCAAGGAGTCCACGGACTCTTGCAGCATACGTTTTTCGTTGCGCAAGATGATGTCCGGAGCCTTCAGTTCCAGCAGACGCTTCAAACGGTTATTACGGTTGATCACGCGGCGGTACAGATCGTTCAGGTCGGAAGTCGCAAAGCGGCCGCCGTCCAGTGGCACCAGCGGACGCAAGTCCGGTGGCAGCACGGGCAGCACTTCCATGATCATCCAGTCTGCCTTGATGCCGGATTTCTGGAAGCCTTCCAGTACTTTCAGACGCTTGGAGATCTTCTTGATCTTGGCATCCGAGCCAGTGGCTTTCAGTTCGGCGCGCAGGCGCTCGACTTCGCGATCGATGTCGATCGTACGCAGCAATTCGCGCACCGCTTCCGCACCCATCAGGGCGTGGAAGTCATCACCGTATTCTTCGGTCTTGGCCAGGAAATCATCATCGGACATGATCTGACCGCGCTTGAGCGGGGTCATACCAGGTTCGATCACGCACCAGGCTTCAAAGTACAGTACTCGCTCGATGTCACGCAGGGTCATGTCCAGCACCATGCCCAGACGGGATGGCAGGCTCTTCAGGAACCAGATGTGAGCAACCGGGCAGGCCAGTTCAATGTGACCCATGCGCTCGCGACGCACCTTGGAGACGGTGACTTCAACACCACACTTCTCGCAGATGACGCCACGATGTTTCAGGCGCTTGTATTTGCCACACAAGCATTCGTAGTCCTTGATGGGACCAAAAATCTTGGCGCAAAACAGACCATCGCGTTCGGGTTTGAACGTGCGATAGTTGATGGTCTCTGGCTTGCGGACTTCACCGAAAGACCAGGACCGGATTTTCTCGGGCGAGGCGATGCCGATCTTGATGGCATCGAACTGCTCGTCCTGAGTGACTTGTTTAAAGAGATCGAGTAGCGCTTTCATTATTTACGCTCCAAATCCATGTCCAGGGACAAGGAACGGATTTCCTTGACCAGAACGTTAAAGGACTCCGGCATACCGGCGTCGATCACGTGGTCACCCTTGACAATGTTCTCGTAGACCTTGGTACGGCCGGCGATGTCGTCGGATTTAACCGTGAGCATTTCCTGCAGGGTATAGGCGGCGCCATACGCTTCCAGCGCCCAGACTTCCATCTCCCCGAAACGCTGACCACCGAACTGTGCCTTACCACCCAGCGGCTGCTGAGTAACCAGCGAGTATGGGCCGGTGGAACGAGCGTGCATCTTGTCATCGACCAAGTGATGCAGCTTCAGGTAGTGCATGTAGCCTACGGTGACCATACGCTCAAAGGCTTCGCCGGTACGACCGTCAAACAGGCGAACCTGGGTGCGATGCGGTGCCAGTTGCAAGTTCTCAGCGATATCGTCCGGATAGGCCAGACGCAGCATCTTGTCAATTTCCTGCTCGGTTGCCCCATCGAACACGGGGGTAGCCAATGGCAGACCTTTTTGCAAGTTGGTGGCCAGGTTCATCACTTCGTCGTCAGTCAACTCGTTGATACGAGTTTTCTTGCCGGTCGTGTTGTAAACCTTGTCCAGGAACGCGCGCAGTTCGGAAACCTGCACGCTCTTTTCCTCTTGCATCATGTCATTGATGCGGTGGCCAATACCCTTGGCAGCCCAACCCAGGTGAACTTCCAGAACCTGACCCACGTTCATCCGCGAAGGCACGCCCAGCGGGTTCAGAACGATGTCCACAGGGGTACCGTCAGCCATGTGCGGCATGTCTTCCACAGGAACGATGCGGGAAACCACACCCTTGTTACCGTGACGACCGGCCATCTTGTCACCAGGCTGCAAACGACGTTTAACAGCCAGGTAAACCTTGACCATCTTCAGCACGCCAGGAGGCAGCTCGTCGCCTTGGGTGAGCTTCTTGCGCTTTTCTTCAAAAGCCAGATCGAACTGGTGACGCTTTTGCTCCAAGGATTCCTTGGTGTGCTCCAGCACCAGTGCGTGTTGCTCATCAGCCAGACGAATGTCGAACCACTGCCAGCGATCCAGATCGTTCAGGTAGTCGGCGGTCAGCTCGGTGCCCTTGGGCAGCTTGCGTGGACCACCGTTGACGGTTTTGCCGACCAGGAACTTCAAGGCACGGTCAAAGGCGTCGTCTTCAACGATTTGCAGCTGATCGTTCAGGTCCTGGCGGTAGCGACGCAGTTCATCATCAATGATGGACTGGGCGCGCTTGTCACGCTCGATACCTTCACGGGTAAAGACTTGAACGTCGATCACCGTACCGACCATGCCCGAAGGCACGCGCAGGGAGGTGTCTTTAACGTCAGAGGCTTTTTCACCAAAAATGGCGCGCAGCAGTTTTTCTTCCGGTGTCAGCTGAGTTTCACCCTTGGGTGTCACTTTACCGACCAGCACGTCGTCGGCACGCACTTCGGCGCCGATGTACACAATGCCGGAATCGTCCAGACGGTTCAGCTGAATTTCGGACAGGTTGCTGATATCGCGGGTGATATCCTCAGGTCCCAGCTTCGTGTCACGGGCAACCACCGTCAGCTCTTCGATATGAACCGACGTGTAGCGATCGTCCGCCACAACCTTCTCGGAGATCAGAATCGAGTCCTCGAAGTTGTAGCCGTTCCAAGGCATAAAAGCGATCAGCATGTTCTGACCCAGAGCCAATTCGCCCAGGTCAGTCGATGCACCGTCAGCCAGCACGTCACCACGAGCCACGATATCGCCACGTTTGACGATAGGACGCTGGTTGATGTTGGTGTTCTGGTTGGAACGGGTGTACTTGGTCATGTTGTAGATATCTACACCGACCTCGCCAGCCACGTTCTCGTCATCGTGCACGCGAATAACCACGCGCTGTGCGTCAACGTCTACCACCACACCGCCACGACGGGCTTGTACGGTCGTACCCGAGTCAACAGCAACAGTACGTTCAATACCGGTACCGACCAAAGGCTTCTCAGGGCGCAGGCAAGGAACCGCCTGGCGCTGCATGTTGGCGCCCATCAGTGCTCGGTTGGCGTCATCGTGCTCCAGGAACGGAATCAGCGAAGCAGCCACAGACACGATCTGCGAAGGAGCCACGTCCATGTAATGGATGTTCTCGGGCGCAGTCATCATGGTTTCGCCCGCTTCACGGCAAGCAACCAGATCGTTCGCAAAGGCACCGTCTTCGGTCAATTCGGCGTTAGCCTGAGCGATGACGTAATTGCTTTCTTCAATAGCCGACAGGTAATCGATCTGTTCACTGACCTTGCCGTCAACAATCTTACGGTAAGGCGTTTCCAGGAAACCGTACTCGTTCAGACGAGCGTACAGCGCCATGGAGTTGATCAGACCAATGTTTGGACCTTCAGGCGTTTCAATCGGGCACACGCGACCGTAGTGGGTTGGGTGCACGTCGCGCACCTCAAAGCCTGCACGTTCACGCGTCAGACCACCAGGGCCCAGTGCCGAAACACGACGCTTGTGCGTGATTTCGGACAGCGGGTTGGTTTGGTCCATAAACTGCGACAGCTGGCTGGAACCGAAGAACTCTTTAACAGCCGCAGAGATGGGCTTGGAGTTGATCAGATCGTGCGGCATCAGGTTTTCGGTCTCGGCCTGGCCCAGACGTTCCTTGACAGCACGTTCCACACGCACCAGACCGGCGCGGAATTGGTTTTCGGCCAATTCGCCTACACAACGAACACGACGGTTACCCAGGTGATCGATATCGTCGATCTGACCGCGGCCGTTACGCAGACTCACCAGCACCTGAATGGTGTCCAGAATGTCTTCGTCGGTCAGGGTCATGGGACCTTCGATGCTGTCACCACGGCCCAGACGGCTGTTGACCTTCATGCGACCTACGCGCGACAAGTCGTAGGACTCTTCGCTGTAGAACAGACGGTTGAACAGGGCCTCAACCGCTTCTTCGGTTGGTGGCTCACCGGGACGCATCATGCGATAGATCGCGATACGGGCAGCATTGGAATCCGCTGTTTCGTCAGTGCGCAGGGTCAGGGAGATAAAGCCGCCCTGGTCCAGTTCATTGATGTACAGGGTCTCGAAATCACGCACATTGGCTGCGCGCATTTCGGCCAGAATGGATTCGGTGATTTCGTCGTTGGCGTTGGCAATCACTTCGCCGGTTTCGGCGTTGATGATGTTCTTGGCCAGCACACGACCCAGAAGGAAATCTTCCGGGATGGAGATGTATTCGATCTTGGCTGCTTGCAGGTCGCGCAAATGCTTGGCATTGATACGCTTGTCCTTTTCAACCAGTACGCGACCGTCGCGGTCGGTAATGTCGAAACGGGCAACCTCGCCCTTCCAGTGTTCTGGAACGAATTGCAGCTTGCCACCTTCCTGGTGCAGTTCGATGTGGTCGAACTCGAAGAAGTGGGCCAGGATCTGCTCTGGCGTCAGGCCAATGGCCTTCAGCAAGATAGTCACAGGCATCTTGCGACGACGGTCGATACGGAAGAACAGAATGTCCTTAGGATCGAACTCGAAGTCCAGCCAGGAACCACGGTAAGGAATCACGCGCGCCGAGAACAGCAACTTGCCCGAGCTGTGCGTTTTACCGCGGTCATGTTCAAAGAACACGCCGGGTGAACGGTGCAGCTGGGAAACGATGACTCGTTCGGTACCGTTAATCACAAAAGAGCCGTTATCGGTCATCAGGGGCATTTCGCCCATGTAGACTTCTTGCTCTTTTACTTCCTTGACGGTAGGCTTGCTCACCTCGCGGTCCATGAGGACCAGACGAACCTTCGCCCGCAAGGGGGAGGCATAGGTCAAACCACGAAGTTGACACTCTTTGACGTCGAACACCGGCTCGCCGAGCGTATAGCTCACGAACTCTAGCCGCGCCATTTGGTTATGGCTTACTATTGGAAATATGGAACTGAAAGCTTCCTGCAAGCCTTCAACCTTACGCTGAGAAGGCAGCGTGTCCTTCTGCAAGAAGGTTCTGAAAGAATGCAGCTGGGTAGCCAACAGGTAAGGAACCTGCTGTACGTCTTCACGTTTGGCGAAGCTCTTGCGTATGCGCTTTTTTTCGGTGTACGAATAAGGCATGAGCACTCCGACTCAAGGGTTACACGGACCGTCAACCACGGCCCTGGTTTACGACTCTAAAAAACCCGACTTTCTACAATACTAATTAAAAATCGTGGGTTTTCTGGAAACGCAAAAGCCCGGGAAGGCTTGAAACGCATTCCCGGGCATCTATCGATACTCTTACTTGAGCTCGATCTTGGCGCCAGCTTCTTCCAGCTTCTTCTGAGCGTCTTCAGCATCAGCTTTGGACAGGCCTTCTTTAACAGCCTTAGGAGCACCGTCAACCAGATCTTTGGCTTCTTTCAGGCCCAGACCGGTGATTTCGCGCACGACTTTAATGACGCTAACTTTGTTTGCGCCAACGTCAGCCAGGAACACGGTGAATTCGGTTTGCTCTTCAGCGGCAGCAGCAGCGCCACCAGCAGCAGGAGCTGCAACAGCAACAGCGGCGGCAGCAGCCGACACACCGAATTTTTCTTCCATTTCTTTGATCAGCTCGGACAGTTCGAGCACGGACATTGCGCCGATGGCGTCAAGGATTTCAGCTTTAGTAGCCATTTTTAAGAACTCCAGATATTAGGTAAATGCCAGGTTTGGTTGTCGTTCGCAACGACGAAGTTTCCTGAAGGAAAACTGCTTACGCAGCTTCTTTCTGATCGCGCACAGCCGCCAGGCCGCGAACAAACTTGGTGGGAACTTCGTTAAGCGTACGCACAAAAGTAGCGATAGGTGCTTGCATGGTGCCCAGCAGTTTCGCCAGCAGTTCGTCGCGCGAGGGCATTGTGGCCAGAGCCTTAACACCATCAGCATTCAGAACGCTATTGGGCAGCGCACCGCCCATAATGACCAATTTGTCATTGGTCTTGGCAAAATCTGCAACGACTTTCGCCGCAGCCACGGGATCTTCACTGATGGCGTACATCAGAGGACCCACGAGCTGGCTGGAGATACCGTCAAACGAGGTACCTTCCAACGAACGACGAACCAGCGTGTTTTTCATAACACGCAGGTAGACGCCAGACTCACGCGCTTTTTTGCGCAATACGGTAGCAGAAGCGACGTCCAGACCACGGTACTCGGCGATAATGATCGATTGGGCCTTTGCCAGTTCGGCAGTGACTTCTTCGATGACTACCGCTTTCTCTTCACGATTGAGACTCACGGTTGAACACTCCTTCAAACGATGTCGGGAAGGCTTCCCAACATCAACCGAATGCGGCGCACCTGGACGAGTTCTATTACGAATTCTTCCACGGGCGCCGTCTACGTTGGATGGAGCGTTTTGCCCCGATTAAGCATTTAGGTGACTAGTCAACCCAACTGCTCCAACGGTCTTTGACAGCAGTGATCCTGTAAACAGGATCGCAGCCCAAAGTTCTTTTTTCTAACTGTTGATTAAACAGTCAGAGATGCAATTTCAACACGTGCACCGCCACCCATGGTGGAGGACACGGCAACCTTGCGCAGGTAAACACCCTTGGCAGCAGCTGGACGAGCCTTGTTCAAGGCGTCAACCAGGGCGACCAGGTTGGTTTGCAACTGTTCAACGTCGAACGAAGCGCGACCAATGGTGCTGTGAATGATACCGGCCTTATCGGTACGGTATTGAACTTGACCAGCCTTGGCGTTTTTAACAGCCGTAGCAACGTCAGGAGTCACAGTACCGACCTTGGGGTTTGGCATCAGGCCACGAGGACCCAGAACCTGACCCAGGGTACCGACAACACGCATGGTGTCGGGCGAAGCGATCACAACGTCAAAGTCCATTTGACCGGCTTTGATTTGCTCAGCCAGATCGTCCAGACCAACGATGTCAGCACCTGCTTCGCGAGCGGCGTCGGCTTTTTCGCCTTGAGCGAAAACGGCAACACGCACGGATTTACCGGTACCAGCAGGCAGAACCACCGAGCCACGGACCAGTTGGTCGGACTTACGGGGATCGATGCCCAGCTGAACAGCGATATCGATGGATTCGTCGAACTTGGCAGTGGCAGTGTCTTTCACCAGGGCCAAAGCTTCGGCCACAGGGTAGAACTTGTTGCGGTCGATCTTGGCAGCAATAGCGGCTGCGCGTTTGCTTACTTTAGCCATGACTTACACCACCCCTTCAACGTTGATGCCCATGCTGCGAGCGCTACCAGCGATGGTACGCACAGCGGCGTCCAGATCGGCGGCGGTCAGGTCGGGTTGTTTGGTCTTGGCGATTTCTTCAGCCTGAGCGCGAGTCAGTGTACCGACTTTGTCCGCGTTAGGACGTGCAGAACCGGATTTGATACCAGCAGCCTTTTTGATCAGGATGGTTGCTGGAGGAGTCTTCATGATGAACGTGAAGCTCTTGTCAGCAAAAGCGGTGATCACCACAGGAATTGGCAGACCGGGTTCCAGACCCTGTGTCTGGGCGTTGAACGCCTTGCAGAATTCCATGATGTTCAGACCGCGCTGACCCAGCGCTGGACCGATTGGAGGGGATGGGTTTGCCTTACCAGCTGGGACTTGCAGCTTGATAAAGCCGACGATTTTCTTCGCCATGCTTAGCTCCTTGCGGGTGATGACGCCTGACACAGACTGCGCCAGGCTTCCCGGGGGTTGTAATTAATCAGGTCTTTTCGACTTGATCGAAATCGAGTTCGACAGGGGTAGCGCGGCCGAAAATAGTAACGGTGACACGAACCTTGTTTTTCTCGTAGTTAACTTCTTCGACGTTACCGTTGAAATCTGCGAACGGGCCGTCCTTGACGCGCACCAGTTCACCCACTTCAAACAACACTTTGTGCCGTGGCTTTTCAACGCCCTCTTCCATTTGCGACAGGATTTTTTCCACTTCGCGCTCGGAGATGGGAGCAGGACGGTTACCGGAACCGCCCAAAAAGCCGGTGACGCGCGGCGTACTTTTTACCAAATGCCAGGTTTCGTCGGTCAAAGCCATCTCGACCAAAACGTAACCGGGGTAAATACGTCGCTCTGTAATTGATTTCTTGCCGTTTTTTACTTCAACGACTTCTTCCGATGGAACCAGAATGCGACCAAACGCTTCTTGGAGTTCAGCGCGTTCAATGCGCTCCACCAGAGCTTTGTGCACGCTTTTTTCCATGCCGGAATAAACGTGAACCACATACCAGCGTTTGCTCATGTGTGCCCTTTATTTCCAGCCCAGCAACAGGCCATAAATGATCCAGCCGAGCCCTTTGTCAATCAGCCACAACAAGATGGCCATAACGGCAACAAACACAAAGACAATACCTGTCATTTGTGTTGCTTCTTTACGGGATGGCCAGTGAACGCGACGCACTTCCGTATAAGCATCACGAGAAAAAGCGACCAGGCGACGGCCTGTATCGCTAAACCAGACGATTAATACGGCGACGATTAAGCTGGCAACAAATACCCCAGCGCGAACCAGTGAATTTTGACCATCCAGAACGGAATAGCCAACAATACCGGCGGCGACGACTAGGACCGCTAGGCCCAGCTTGATGCGCTCGGAACCTCGGTTAACGGTTTCTACGTTGGTATTCGACATATTCCGACGAGTGACGCCACGCGAGGTGGTGGCGAGTGACTGTGGTGGCAGGGGCAGAAGGAATCGAACCCTCAACCTTCGGTTTTGGAGACCGACGCTCTGCCAATTGAGCTATACCCCTATACCGCGACAAACCATAGCGCGCTAAATGCTATGTTTGGCTTTTAGGCAAAAGAGGATATTAACCTCTTTCGCCTAAAATTACTACTCTTTTTTTTTACTTGATGATTTTTGCCACCACGCCAGCGCCAACGGTACGGCCGCCTTCGCGAATAGCGAAGCGCAGACCTTCTTCCATGGCGATAGGAGCGATCAGGGACACTTTCATCGAAATGTTGTCGCCTGGCAGAACCATTTCTTTGT